>JAUZEU010000675.1 GCA_030838885.1 Bryobacterales bacterium
CCAGAATGATTCGGTCAGCGCGCTCGCTGTCTTCAACCCGAAGATGCCAGGCTACGGTGAAATCGAAAGCAATATCGGCGCCCTCGTATCCCAGGCCGATATAGTCTGTGCCATTGACGTCTTAGAAGCGAAGGAAGACGGCGCTGACAAGGTGCTGGATGTCGATTGGTACATGGACGTCAAATCCCAGGCTCCCTCGGGACCGGTGGAGCGCCGTCGTGAACGGGTTGTTCTCCGCATGACCCTGCTTCGCGGCAAGTGGAAAATTACAACGATCTCGCCGTTGAAGATCCTTGAGCCACTGGCAGTCCGTTGAATCTCTTGGCATAAACTTACAATTTCCCCGCAACTCCGCACAATTGATAGCGTTTAAGTATCTTGCATGCGGGGCTTCCCTACTATTTTCGTTACCTTTGTTCTGTGCTTGAACATACAGGCGCAGAACGTGACCACGGCGAATTATGGAAATGCACGGACAAATGCGAATCTTTCTGAATCGGTACTGATTCCCGCAACTGTAACTCCCGCTTCATTTGGGAAACTATTTTCGTTATCAGTCGATGGCCAGATTTATGCCCAGCCTCTCTACATGCAGAACGTGGCAATACCGGGCCACGGCACCCACAACGTGCTCTTCGTGGCCACTATGCACAACACCATCTACGCTTTTGATGCGGATCTGGCATCCACCCCTCTCTGGAGCGTGAACCTCGGGCCTTCGGTGCCCACTTCCAACTACAGTTCGGACATCGGCGACTATACCGACATCGCACCGGAAAACGGGATCCTGAGCACTCCGGTTATTGACGAAACCACGGGAACACTTTACGCAGTCGCGGCCACCTTTGAGAGCGGCAGGCATCTGTACCGCCTTCATGCGCTCGATACCGGGAGCGGTCAGGAGAAGTTCGGTGCGCCCTGCATCATCAACGCAGAGGTAGCCGGAATCGGCGACAGCAGCACGAACGGCAGACTTCCTTTCGATGCCTCGCAGCACCTGCAGCGCCCGGCGCTGCTGCTCGTGAACGGAGCCGTTTACGTCGCCTTTGGCTCGCACGGCGACGCCGTTCCATTCCACGGATGGATCGTCTCTTACAGCGCCCGCAACGTCCAGCAACAGCTTGGCGTCTTCAACGCCAGCCCGGACGGAGGCGGTGGGTCGTTCTGGCAATCGGGACGCGGGCTCTCCGCCGATGAAAGCGGCAACATCTATGCCGTCTCCAGCAATGGTGACACCGATGGTCAGACGAATTTCTCCGACAGCGTGCTGAAGCTGACGCCCGGCAATCTCGCCGTCAGCGATTGGTTTGCCCCTTTCAACTTCCAGTTTCTGAGTGACATGGACGACGATCTGGGAGCCTCAGGCGCAGTTCTCGTGGAGGGTACCAGCTACCTTATTACGGGCGGCAAGCAAGGCGTAATCTATCTGCTCGACCGCACTAACCTGGGCCACATCGGCGCGAATGATGCCCAGGTTCTGCAGACGGTGGACACCAACAGCTTCGGCATTTTCAACATGGCGCTTTGGAACCGCCCGGATGGCGCGCTGCTTTATCTGCACACGGCGAACTCAACGGTTCAGGCCTGGAAGCTCAACAACGGCACGCTCGGTACGCAACCCGTCGCCAGCAGCATGAAGGGCTTTAACATTCCGTTTCAGGGCATGACTCTCTCGGCCAATGGCGTCATGGCCGGTACCGGAATCCTGTGGGTGCTCGCGTCTGCCGCTTATCCGCTGCCCTCGCACGCTGTTCTGCACGCCTACAACGCGGAGGATATGAGCGAGCTCTGGAACAGCGACATGATGCCTTCAAACCTGGTCGGCGCATGGGTAAAGTTCGTCAACCCCACCGTGGCGAACGGGAAGGTTTACGTGCCGACCGGCGGCAACCAGTTGCTGGTGTACGGGGTGAACACAACAGACGGGTCGAATACCTCTCCGGTGATAACCGGGATTGTGAATGCCGCCAGCTACGCTGACGGCCCTGTTGCGCCGGGAGAAATCGTGGCTGTTTTCGGGCAAAATTTGGGGCCTGATGACCTCGCTGTCGGTACCTACAATCAGAGCGGAATCATGGATAGTCAGCTGGCTGCGACGCAGGTGACGTTCAATGGAATTCCGGGGCCGCTGATCTACACCTCCGGTGGAGAGATTGCCGCCATCGTACCGTACGAGGTAGCCGGGGCTGAACAGATCGCGATTCAGGTGGCCTATAACGGCCAGGTTTCCCTGATTCAGAACGTGCCGGCCGCAACCGCAGTACCCGGTGTCTTTTCGGCCGACGCCTCCGGCAGCGGACCTGGGGCAATCCTGAATTCGGATTACAGCCTCAACACTCCCGATAACCCCGCCAGCAGGGGAGACATCGTGGTGGTTTATGCCACCGGCGGAGGCCAGACCGATCCTCCCGCCACCACGGGAGCAATCACGGATGTCGCTACAAGTCTGGCCGCAGAAACCTCAGTCACGGTGGGTGGGCAGTTGGCTACCGTTCTGTATGCCGGAAATGCAGGTGGAGAAGTTGCCGGAGCCATCCAGCTCAATCTCCGGTTACCTGCGGGCGTGACCGGCACCGTACCCGTTGTGGTGACCATCGACGGCCATTCCAGCCAGGCTACCACCACCGTTTCCGTTCAGGTTCCTTAGATCATCGGGAGGGATCGTGGCTTTCGCCCGCGAGGAAATGCGGCTTCGATTTGGACGATTTCGGAAGGTGTCAGCGTTAGATCGGCGGCTGCCGCATTTTCGACCGCATGTCCGGCGCCGGATGCTTTCGGGATGGTCAAGAGGGACGGATAGCGGAGCAGGAACGCCAGCGCAACCTGCCGGACCGTGGCGCCGTGTGCTTCGGCAATTCGATTGAGCACCTTGCCTCCGGCAGAAGCCGGCTTAGGAAACTGCCCGGAGCCGAAAGGGCTGTACGCCACCACCGCAACGCCGTGCCCTTCGCACCACGGAATCACGGAGTGTTCAATGGCGCGTTCCTGCAGGTGATACAGAACCTGGTTGCAATCGATTCGGCCCGGTCCGGCAACAGCCAGGGCCTCATCCAGATCGGGCGTGTCGAAGTTGCTGACTCCCCATGAGCGGATCTTGCCCGCGCCCTGCAGCTGTTCGAAGGCCGCGATGGTTTCGGCGAGTGGATAGCGACCACGCCAGTGCAGCAGGTAACAATCGAGATGGTCCGTTTGCAGGTTCTGCAGCGAACGCTCGCAAGCCTGAACGGTGCCTTCGCGCGACGCATTGGAAGGGAGAACTTTCGACACGAGAAACACCTGCTGGCGGCGCCCGGCGATCGCCTCGCCTACGATCCTCTCGGCTTCGCCAGAACCGTACATCTCGGCAGTGTCGATGTGGTTCATGCCGGCATCGAGCCCCCGCCGAATCGCGTTAACAACCTGCTGACGGCTACTCGCTTCAATGTTCCATGTGCCCTGGCCAACGGCAGCGATATGCTCAGAACCAACGCGACGCAACTTCATGGCTAACGAACCTCAGAGGCGGCGATAAGCCAAAACCGCATTGAGCCCGCCAAACGCAAACGAGTTGGAGATGGCGTACTCAAACGACGCATCCCTGGCCGTATTAGGAACGCAATCCAGATCACACTCCGGATCGGGCTCACTGAAATTGATGGTTGGCGGAATGAAGTTGTGAGCCAGCGCAAGGATCGCCGCTGTGGACTCGATCGCTCCGGCAGCGCCCAGTGTGTGACCGTGCATCGCCTTGGTGGAAGAAATGGCCAGCTTCGACGCATAGTCCCCGAAGGCAAGTTTAAGCGCGCGCGTTTCAGTGGAATCGTTGACGGTAGTCCCGGTGCCGTGGGCGTTCACATACCCCACCTGCTCCGGAGAGATGCGGGCGTCTTTCAATGCCATACGAACCGCTTTAGCCGCGCCTTCAGCCGAGGGCTGAGTGATGTGATGCGCATCGGCCGACATCCCGAACCCAACGATTTCCGCAATCGGTTTAGCCCCGCGCGCGAGCGCATGATCGAGAGTCTCCAGAGTCAGCATTGCGGCTCCTTCGCCCAAAATCATTCCGTTGCGATCCTTCGAGAACGGGCGGCAGATCGTCGGCGACACCACGCGCATGGCTTCCCATGCTTTCAGCAGCCCAAAGCTGAACGGCGCTTCGCTACCGCCTGTGAGAGCGAAATCGGCCATGCCGGAACGAAGCATGGTGAAAGCCTGTCCGATGGCATGCGCGGAAGATGAGCAGGCTGTAGCAATGGTGAAGGCTGGTCCGGTGATTCCGAATTCCAGGGACACCGCGCTGGCTCCCGCATTGGCCATGGTTTTGGGAATAGTCATGGGATGAACACGGGGCTTGCCCATCTTGTAAACATCGTGGAAACCCTGGTCTTCGGTAGCCTGGCCGCCAATGCAGGAGCCGGTTACGATGGCCGCGTTCTCACGCAGTTCCGGCGTCCACTCAATGCCACTTTGGATGACTGCTTCACGCGCAGCGACGACCGCGAACTGAGCGAAGCGGTCCACCATGTCGGCTTCCTTCGGCGAGAAATGATCGCAGGCGGAGTAGTCCGCGATTTCGCCGCCGGTCTGGAAACGCAAATCCCAATGATCCTTCTGGCTGAGTGAAACGATTCCGCTGCGGCCCTCGCGTAAGGACTTCAAAAACTCTTTCCTGTTGCGCCCCGCTGAACAAATGACTCCGATTCCAGTGACTACAACTCTGCGCATCAGGAGGCAGCCGGCGCGGAATCCGGCGCAGGGGATGCCTGATCTGCGAGCTTGCGCACTCCTTCCACCATGTCACGCACGCTGCGTATCGTTTTCACTTCTTCATCGGGAACATTGATGTTGAACTCGTTCTCAAGCGCGAAGATGATGTTAACGCCGTCCATCGAATCGATGCCGAGTTCCTCGAAGGTGCTGTCGATGGAGACCTGGGAGGGGTCTTTGCGCTGTGTCTCGGCGATAATGCGGAGCACGCGTTGAGTCAGGTCGCTCTGCGCCTGGCCTGAAGGGCCGGGGGCGGCGGGCGTTATTTCATCGGGCATAGAAGTTGAGTAACGGTTTCAAAATGATAACCCTTCTTGACCAGATCAGGCAGGATCCGGCGTACCGCTTCGAGGGTGGGTTCCACGTCAGGATCTTTCAGGTTACCGCGACCGTCGTGAAGACAGATAATGCCACCATCCCGAGCACCGGTAATTACCCGTTCCGCTATCCGGTCGGCTGGGTGTTTCCAGTCGAGACCAATTACAGACCATGTTACTCCCAGCAGCCCGAGACGCCGCTGAACGGCTCGGAAACCGAACCACCTGACCCCGTACGGCGCGCGCAGAAACCGGGGTTGCACGCCGGTGGTTTCGACGATGAGTTGTTGGGCGCGCGTGAATTCATTGGCGACAAATGCAGGCGATTTGAACGCGAAATTGGGGTGGGTGTAGGAGTGGTTGCCGATTTCATGGCCGCGTGAGACCACTTCTCTGGAGATGTCCGGAAAGGCCGCAACGTTACCGCCGACCTGAAAGAAGGTAGCCCGCACCCGGTAGCGATCCAGGATATCGAGCAGGGAGAGGGTCGCCGGAGTCGGCCCGTCGTCAAAAGTTATCGAAATTGCTTTTCTGCCCGGTTTGCCGCGCCACACGGACGGCCCAAAAACACCGGAAGATCGGCCGCGAACGGCCCATGTTAATCCCAGGATTGCGGTGCCTGCGGCGGCGACAGCAACCGGGGAGCCTGAACGCATTTCCCGAAGTCTATCATGCGTATGCAGATCCAGGTTGAGCGCCACTGCCAGCTAAACAATCTCTTCTTTTGCCTGGTCCCACTTCACCGTCCGGCCCTGCTTATAGCTCTCGACCGCCATCCGGCAGGCTATGGACACACTGTACCCGAGGTCGAACGGGCAGTTGGTTTCCTTGCCGTCGCGGACGCAATCCAGGAAGTTCTGCATATGAGCGCGGGGCTGGGTCGGAGTCTGGCCGAGGGCTTCCACACCATCGGGCCGGTTGACCTTCTGTGGCAGATAGCGGATCTGTTGCCCTTTTGAAATGGTCCCATCGGTTCCGAGAACATCTTCAGTGGACCCAAGCTGACTGTTTCCAAAACCCGAATCCCAACTGAACAGAATCTCTTCCGGGTGTACCATGGCGACGCTCATGGTGTCCGGCACTTCGCGGCCATCCTTCCATAGATAGATGCCGCCGGTCATACTTACCGCCTGAGGCATCTGCAGCCCCATAACCTTGTACCAGAAGGCAATCTGATGGCACATATTCTCATACACGTTGCCACCGGAATAATCGCGAAACAACCGCCAGTTGATATAGCGGTTGGCGTCGAATTCGCGTTGCGGCGCGCTGCCCAGGAATGAATTCCAGATCAGGTTTTCCGGGTTCATGTCCGGATATACCGGGCGGGCCCATTGCGGTTTGCCGTGCGGGGTATTGCGGTACATGCGGGCCTGAATCGCGGTGACTTTGCCGACCCTGCCGCTGGCCAGATAATTCAACGCGTCCGTCACCTGGCCCGAAGAGCAGCACTGGTGACCGATTTGCACAGTGCGCCTGGCGCCGTTCGCGGTGGTCTTTTCGTAAGCGGCGCGAATTAGCTTCGCCTGCTCCACTGTGAAGGCCATGGTCTTTTCCTGATAGATGTGCTTGCCGGCATCGAGAGCCGCCGTGAAGCACTCAGCATGCAGGTGCTGGGGCGTTGCGATCAGAACCGCATCAATAGATTTGTCTTCCAGGAGGTGGTGATAGTCGAGGTAGGTTTTCCCTTCCGGCGCAAGCTTTTTTGCGTCTTCCAGACGTCGCGTGTAGACATCGGCGAAGCCGGCCAGTTCAGTATTGGCGCAGGCGGATGCTTCGCGGGCAAGCTGCGTGCCGCGATCGCCGATTCCGATCACGCCCAGCCGAATCCGGTCGTTCGCGCCCAGAGCGCTTCCGGTCGCCAGACTGCCGGCGAGACCAGTGGCCACGTTCCCGATAAAATTTCTTCGCGTCTGCATGGCTTCTCTCCTAAGTGTAAACCTACCGGATATATTGGAGTTCTGTGTTCAGGCGTGTGATTTGGATCGTTCTCGACAGCGTAGGTGTGGGTGAAATGCCTGACGCGGCCGCCTATGGCGATTCGGGCAGCGACACGCTGGGCAATATCGCGCGGTTACGCGGGTTGCAACTTCCGAACCTTTGCGCTCTGGGGCTGGGGAATCTGAAGCCCATTCCTCAATTACCGAAAGCCACCGCGCCCGAGGGAAGTTACGGGCGATGCACACTGGCGTCACCGGGCAAGGACACGACTACAGGGCACTGGGAGATGGTGGGCATCCATCTGGAGAAGCCGTTTCCGTTGTTTCCGAACGGTTTCCCGCCGGAAGTCATGCGGGAATTCGAAGACAGGATCGGGCGCTCGACGCTGGGAAACAAGGCTGCTTCGGGGACCGAGATTATCAAAGAACTTGGCGAAGAGCACATGAATTCGGGTTCGCCGATTGTCTACACATCGGCGGACAGCGTGTTCCAGATTGCCGCGCATGAAGAGGTCATTCCGCTCTGGGAACTATACCGGATGTGTGAGATCGCGCGGGAAATTCTGCGCGGACCTTATGAGGTGGGGCGGGTGATAGCGCGCCCTTTTGAAGGGGAACTCGGTGAGTTTAAGCGCACGCCGAACCGGCATGATTATGCCGTTCCGCCGCCACGCGGCATGTTGCTGGACAGGCTGGAAGAAAAGAAAGTGGAAGTGTTCAGCGTCGGCAAAATCTTCGATGTATTTCTGGGACGGGGAATTACCGATCATGTCCTGACAAAGAGCAATGCGGACGGCATGCAGAAGACGCTGGAGGCTACTGAAGAGTTCAACGGCGGTCTGGTCTACGTGAATCTGGTGGATTTCGACCAGCAATACGGGCACCGCAATGACGTGGAAGGTTATGGCGCGGCGCTGGAAGAGTTCGACCGGTGGCTACCGTCCTTTCGAGCGGCTATGCGGCCCGACGATCTCGCGATTCTTACCGCCGACCACGGTTGCGACCCGACCACGGCTTCCACCGATCACAGCCGTGAATATACTCCTCTTGTTGTGTTTGGGTCGCAAGTGAAGGCGGGCGCCGATTTGGGCCTGCGTGCCACGCTGAGCGATATCGGTCAGACGGTGGCGGAAAACTTCGGAACATCCATCGGGCGGGGAAACAGTTTTTTACAGACGATTCTATGAGAAAACCAATGATGGCGGGCAACTGGAAGATGTACAAGACGCCCGCCGAGACGAAGGCATTTTTTGAGGCTTTCAAGCCGCTGACAGAGAGTGCCGCGAACCGTGATATCGTGATTTGCCCGCCGTTCCCGAACCTGCACGCGGCAGTGAGTGAGACAGAGGGCACCAACATCGGAGTAGGCGCGCAGAACTTGTACTGGGGTAAAGAAGGCGCTGTGACAGGCGAAGTTTCCGGGCACATGTTGCAGGCAATTGGCTGTCAGTACGTCATCATCGCTCACAGCGAACGGCGGCAGTATTTCGGCGAAAATGAAGCTGATGTGGTGCGGAAGGTGAAGGCCGCCCTGGAGTATGGGCTGACCCCGATTGTATGTGTAGGGGAGCGGCTGGAGGAGCGCGAGGGTGGCGGCACCGAGGCTGTGCTGGGTGAACAGTTTGACGGCGGAATTGCCCCATTGACGGCGGAAGAATTCGCGAAGATCGTGATCGCTTATGAGCCCGTTTGGGCGATTGGGACGGGAAAGACTGCAACTCCGAAGATGGCGGCCGATGCGCATCGTTTTATTCGCGGTAAGGTCAGCGGGAAGTTCGGAGCCGAGGCGGGTGCGTCGACGCGGATTCTTTATGGTGGCAGCGTGAAGCCGGACAACGTGAAGAATCTGATGGCGGAAGAAGAGATCGATGGGGCGCTGGTTGGTGGCGCGAGCCTGGATCCGGCTTCGTTTGCGGCTGTTGTGAATTTCTAGCTACCGGAGTACCCGATGTCACTCACAAGACGTAATCTCATGCTTACCGGCGCAGCCGCGCTGCTGTCCAGGAATGCGCGCTCGGCGGAAGGACTCATCACGCTTTCGCCGCGCCCTGTCGATCTGGAAATGCCGGTAGAGGGTTTTGCAGATGAG
>JAUZEU010000695.1 GCA_030838885.1 Bryobacterales bacterium
GCTGGGGCTACGGCCTGGCCTCCGTACGCTTTATCTGCGGCACCCAGCAAATCCACAAGGATCTCGAACGGCGGATCAGCAATTTTCTTGCAACGGAAGACACCATCCTTTATTCCTCGTGCTTCGACGCGAACGGGGGCCTGTTCGAAACCCTGCTGGATGCGGACGACGCGATCGTCTCCGATGAACTTAATCATGCCAGCATTATCGATGGTGTCCGGCTCGCCAAAGCACGCCGCTTCCGCTATCGGAACAGCGATATGGAGGACCTGGAAGCGAACCTGAAAGAGGCCACAATTAAAGGCACAACGATGATCGCCACGGACGGCGTTTTCTCCATGGATGGCTATATTGCAAATCTGCCGGCGATCTGCTCGCTGGCTGAGAAATATGGAGCGATGGTGATGGTGGACGACTCCCACGCGGTCGGGTTCACGGGAGCGAACGGGCGCGGTACTCACGAACATCACGGGGTGATGGGGCGGGTGGACGTGATTACGGGAACACTGGGCAAAGCTCTCGGGGGCGCGAGCGGCGGCTATACCAGCGGGCGGAAAGAGATTGTCGAACTTCTGCGGCAGCGCTCGCGCCCCTATCTCTTCTCCAATTCCCTTGCGCCACCTATAGCGGGAGCGTCAATGAAAGTTCTGGAACTGCTGGAAATGGGTTCGGATTTGCGAGAGCGCCTGCGGGACAACACACGGTTCTTCCGGGAGCGCATGACTACTCTTGGGTTTCACATACTTCCAGGCGAACACCCGATCATCCCCGTGATGCTCGGCGAGGCGAAGATCGCCGCCGAAATGGCGGAGCGGATGCTCGCCCGCGGCGTGTATGTTGTCGCTTTCTCTTACCCTGTAGTGCCTCAGGGCAAAGCGCGCATCCGCACGCAAATGTCAGCCGCGCATTCGCGGGAGGACCTGGAATTCGCAGTAGAGGCCTTCTCCCAGACGAAACGAGAGATGGGCCTCTAACCTTTTACTGCGGCTCGTTTGCCAGGGGCGCCATTACCGGCGTCAGTTTGCCCCAGCCCTGGTCCTGAGCCATCTTCATATCCTTCATCAACTGCTCCGGAAGCTTCGTGTTCAGCTTCGGGCGACCTGGCTGAGTGGCCAACACCCAACCCACGGCGGACACGGTCTTCGTCACGACCAGCATCTCTTTGAAATCGATCTTGTCCGGCGTATCCGTCACGCGGTGATAATCCGGGTGAAGTCCGGTTGTAAAGAATACGATCGGGATACCCATCTTCGCGAAATTGTAGTGGTCGCTGCGGTAGAAAATCCGCTGCCCACGCGGTTGAGGCCCCAGGTTGTCATGCGTCTTATCCGGAGCGGTCACGTCGTAAAAATGGTTCAGGACCAGCTTCTGGTAGCTGTCGTTTACTGTCTCGACTGTCTTTTCCAGATCGTCGCTGCTGATATTCGGGCCCACTACCATGACTTCGCCAGGTGCTGCCAGTACGTGCGCGGTATCGGGATCGGTAAAACCCGAGCCTTTCGTGCGCCCAATCATGTCGATGTTCAGATTCGCCACCAGCTTGCCGATATCGACGGGCGGGTATTCATTGAAATACTGTGAACCCAAAAGCCCCTTCTCCTCGCCGGCATTCCACAGGAAGATCACGCTTCGCTCGGGCCGTATGCCCTTAGCAGCGCCTTCGGCATAAGCACGCGCAATGGCCATAAGGGCCGAGGAGCCTGAGGCATCGTCATCGGCGCCATTATTCACATTGTGAGCACCGGGATCCGCTCCGGCGAGCCCGATATGGTCTAAATGCGCGCTGAACACGACGTACTCATTCTTCTTTACAGGGTCGCTGCCTTCGATAATGCCGACCACATTCTCTGCGTGACCCGGTTCACTTCTTACGGCTAAGTGAAAACTGATTTTCGTGTCTGCAGACAGCGCAAACGAATCCTGCTTAATATTGCTGCCCGCTGCATAAAAAATTTGCGAAGCGCTCTTCTTCTCGCCCTGAAAGATACTAATTGCCAGCGGCAGTCCGGCGGTCACAGACGGTACCACAGGGCAAGCCAGATGCGCCTGCAATTTGGGAGCTCGATACGCCGGGCCATTCGCCCCGCCTCCCCCAAAACCGCCCCCCGCATTGGAATTCGCCATGGCCGTGAGCTGTTGAAAACTCGCAAACGAGACCACCGCGACTGCCCCGTTTTTCGCCGCAGCCGCCTCCGGAGTCAGGAAATCGATACACGGCTCACCAAAGGGATTGGGCGGCGGCACTGCGGAAACAGGGGCCGGGGCTGCGTCACCGGCGGGAGCCGCCGTACCTCTTCCCGCTGCAGCAGCGGCCGCCGCCTGCTCCTGCTGAGCGATGATTTCAGCGGGCAATCCCGCTACCACCACGATCTTGCCTTTCACATCCAACCCGGCATAGGGATTGGTATTGGTCTTGTTAATCACATAGCCGTTCCCGACGAACACCAGATTCCCGGAAACTTCAAACGGCTCGAGCGGAGGAGCGCCCCGGCCCCCACCCCCGGCAACTGTCCAGTCTCTGCCATATTCAAAATCGGTAGTCCGGGGTCCTGTGGCGCCTCGGCCGGGGCCACCACCCCGTCCGCCAGCCGGAGCCGTGACGGAGGCCTTCGATTCAGCCACCACCACCCGCTTGCTCACCAACTCGAACGGCATAAAATACGGCTGCAGCGGCCCGTTCGTGTTCGCCGTGCTGCCTCCGGGCTTCAGTCCCCACTCCGCCAAATGGCTGGCGACGTAGAGCGCAGCGGTATCGAAGCCCCGCGAGGGCAGATTGCGACCTTCCAGCTGATCGGAAGCAAGAAAATACTCGTAAGCCTTTAGCTCCAGCTCCGTTATGGCTTCGGAATTGCCATAGCCCGCAGCCGCTTTCGCGACGACCTTAGCCGCTTTGGGCCTCGCCTGTGATGCGGTCACACCCGCATAAAATGCAAGTGCAACAACAAGAGAAGTGCTGACGGGAATTCGGCGCATAGATCTTTCGCAAGAGTGTAGCAGCCAGCCCTGCCTCAATGAGTCATGGAATACACCACGTAGTTGGTGATAATTCTGAAAGCCAGTGACGAAAACTTTTCGTCATACTCGGGCGCATCCGCCCATTCCCAGGCGTCTCCCAGATCCATATCGTGGCAAATCGCTACCATCAGGCGACCCTTTTGGTCGTAGATGCCACGCCAGTGCGGCTGGTATCCGTCACTCTCCCAGGTACGACCGCTTCGCAGGTACTGGGCGCCGGGCACCTGATACCGGTTGTTCAGGTCCGAAATGACGTGGAAAATGGAGTCGCTGTCCGGAATGTCTTCAATCGGACGGTCCGGGAAGACGCGCTGCATGGTCGCGGTGAAAACGGCCCATTCCTCCGTGCCGTGAAAGTCGTCGCACATGAAGAAACCGCCGCGTTCGAGGAATTCCCGCATCTTCTTCACCTGGCTATCCGTGAGTTGCCAGTGCCCTACCTCAACCGCGTAAAGCCACGGATAGTTGAACACATCGTCGCCATCGTCGAGGTCCACCGGCTGTTCCACGGATCGAACGTGTACGCGGGTGAGGCGCCGCATGGCCGTTGAGACATGCCGGTCCGCGGCGCTGTAATCGGTCGTCCAGCTGGACCGGCCGTCTTTCCAGGAACCGCCTCTGAAGCCGCGCTGGCCCCTCCCGTTTACGAGACCGGTGAACGGCGGATACATCAGGCGGGCAAAGACCCATTCGGTTTTCTCCTGGTAGTCCGGAGGAATGGGCGCGTTGTTTTGGCCGGGGTATTCGCGCCACGGCATCTGCAGCCCGAGCGCACTGCCGAGCGTCAGGACCACAATCCCCGTCGCCAGCGCTGTCTTTGCCGGTCTGCGCACCTGTCTATTATAGAGATTCGAAAATTTGAATTCCGGCCAGGGACGCGCCAGCTTCATTTACCGCTGGCCTTGCCGAACTTGTCGGTCCGGATAATACCCGATCCCTCACGGACCACGATCAACTGGTCGCCCGCCACTTTTGCGATCTTCTCGATACCGCCATTCGGCCAGCGGATTTCCACATCCGCGAACTCCGCCCCACCTAAACCAAAGTGCAACCGGGAATCGTTAGCCGAGTAGAAACTGGACTGACTGAGCACTTCCTGCGCCTGCACCTTCCCGCCATATCGTGCTGTCACGCGGGCACCCACCGCCCCCCGATTGGATTTCACGCCCTCAAGTTTGACCTTGAGCCAGTGATTACTTCCCGTCATATCGTTGCGCAGCAGCGAAGGCGGCTCATTCAGGTTGACGATCAAGACGTCCATATCGCCATCGTTATCGAAGTCGCCGAACGCGCAACCCCGGCTGCAATGGGCGGCACTGATGGCCGGGCCTGCCTCGTCGATGAGTTCCTCGAATTTCCCGTCACCTAAATTGCGGAAAATGACCCGCGGAGTATGGAGCGGATACTGGGGCAATTTGGCGGCTACTTCGGGATAAACGCCGCCCGTGACGACAAATAAATCCGGATTTCCGTTGTTGTCCAGATCGACTATACCCGCGCCCCATCCAACAAAACGGGTCTCCACGCCGAGCCCGCAGGGCACCGTGACATCATCGAACGAGTTCTTGCCTGTGTTGCGGTAGAGAACGCTGGTGTCATCGGAGAAATGCGTTTTCAGGATGTCGAGATTGCCGTCGAGATTGTAATCGCCGATGCCAAGGCCCATGCCGGCCTGTTCGTTCCCGTCTTCATTCAGCGCCGCGCCCCATTCCAGCCCGACATCCGTAAACGTCCCGTTGTGATTATTCCGGAGCAGAAAACTCGGCGTCGAGTCGCACGCTACATAAATGTCCGGCCATCCGTCGTTATCGAAATCGGCCGAAACAGCAGTCATCATGTAACTGCCCGTGGCTTTCAGAACACCGGACGCTTCGCTGACATCCGTGAATGTTCCTTTGCCGTTATTTCGGTACAGAGTCGCACGGCCGGGAGGCAGGCCGCGGGGGCCGCACATAACCGGAACGCCTTTCCAGTTGCAAAAATCGTTACTGCCGGTCTTTGCGGTGAAATCAAATTCCAGATAGTTTGCGACAAACAGATCAAGATGTCCGTCGCGATCGTAGTCGATGAACGTGCACCCGGAACCCCAGTGCTTCGCCGTCTGGAGCAAGCCTGCCTCCTTCGTCACATCGGTAAACGTGCCGTCGCCATTGTTGCGGTAGAGAACGTTTTGGCCCCAGTAAGTGACAAACAGATCGTCAAACCCGTCGTTGTTGTAATCACCCACCGCAACGGATGATGCCCACCCCGTACGGCGCAAGCCCGCCTTCTCAGTGACATCGGTGAAAGTGCCGTCCCGATTGTTTTTATAAAGACGGTTCGTCGCGCCGGATTCGCTCTCAAGGGTAGTACCGCTCAGGACGAAGATATCCATCCAGCCGTCGTGGTCGTAGTCGACAAATGCGGCGCCGCACCCCACCGTCTCAAGAATCCACGCCTTCTTGTCAGGATCCCCCACGACAACGGGCGCGTGCAGTCCGGCTGCCCTGGCGACATCCGTGAAATGCGCATTGAAAGGCAGGCCAGAGGGTTTGCCTCGCTTCGTGGGCGCCACGTTGCGCGTCGAAACACCCTGCCCCTTTGCGCTCAGCACTGGCATTGCCAGCAGGCTGGTAAAGCTTCTTCGAGTCAACATCCGCTTCAGCCGGCGACAACGCCCTGAGCCGTCAGACGCAAGTCTCCCGGGGCGCAGTGCACGTTGGTTTGGCCTTCCCGGATGTTATCACGCAGAGCTGATTTCAATTATTGGCCATACATCTTCAACCGCTCCGTGAGCCACTCCGAATTCTTGTCCTTGTGGCAGATCAGGCAGGCGCTCGGGCTCTGCTCCACGCCGATTCGGCTACAAAATCGGCACGCGGGATATCCGAAAGCTGGTGCGAGGCAGCACGAAAACCCAGCGCATTCATGATCGGGGGCATGTGGCAGGCGGCGCATCTGCTGCCCTGCGATTTCACGGCCTGACGTGTATGCGTGGAGACTTGTTCCGCAATGCCTGCATGACATTGCAAACACATCCGGTCGGGATCCTGCTGGAACCTGAACGAGACCGGATTGGACTCCGCGTTCGCGGGATGCGGGTTGTGACAGCTGGCGCATTGAGCCGTTCCGCGCAGAAAACACGTCGAGCGCATAAACGCCTCGCCGATGAACGTGGTCTCGCGAAACCGTCCGTCCTTATATACAGCACGGGGACTGAACTGCGCCGAGGTCCGTGCTGGAAGTCGTGTGAAGAACGGACTCTCCGGGGTGAAGTTCATTTCGCCGCCCCCTCCGAGGTTGCGCAATACGGATTGCCTGTGGCATTGTCCGCAAATCAGTGTCGCCTCCACGTGATCGAGGCTGCCAAATCGAAAAGGTGGTTCCGCAGCCCCGCGCTGAAACGCCTTTCCCGATCTCATCTCCGCCACATGTCCGGCGGAAGCTCCGTGGCACATCTCGCAATTGATTCCGGGTTCGCGGAAAGCGGCGTGTTCCATGGAGGTGTTACCGGGCTCCGTGAGCCTCAGTTGGCTGGTGTGGCAGACAGCGCAATTGCGTTGGTAACTGGTGGCCTCCGTAAGATCGGGAAAATGGCTGACCCGAGCGCGGCTACTGGATGGAGGGTCGATTGTTTGCCAGTAATTCAGCCACTGTCCGGACATTGCGTTGTACTGAAGAGGGAACACGAACAGCCTTCCGTCGCGCAGGCTTGTTGCATACGCTTGCTGCCACTTCGATCCGATGGCATAGTCAACGGGATATCGTCTCCAGCCCGCGCCCGCGATCCAGAATTCGAAGTAGGGTTTGCGCTCGCCTCCGATGCGCGCCTCAACGTTGCCCGCGCGGTCGCGAAACTCCAGTACCCGGGTGAAGTCCGCCAGCAGCCTGGTTCCTTCACTCGGCCGAAGCATTTTCGCCATTCCGGTTTGGCGCCACGACTGGCAGACGGTTTCAGGGCACGGCAGGCAGGCCGCTGAACCCGCGAAATCATTCTTGCTGCGAGTCTCGGTTTCCGGTGGTTCCTTCTCGCCAGGGTTGGCAATTCGGCGGGCATATTCTTTCAGGCTGCGCCGAGTGGCTTCCCATTCCTCTGCGGGAATTCCCAGGGGACCTGCGACAACGGAGAGCCACAGCAGCGCATCCCGCGCATCGGATTTAGCCCGGCCGCGCTCCCCTTGCAATACCTCGGCACGTGCGAGCGCGATCAGGAGGAGCGGATTCTCTGAAAACAGC
>JAUZEU010000705.1 GCA_030838885.1 Bryobacterales bacterium
AACATACGCGCTCACTGCTCCTTCTGGGCCGTTCTCCCATCAGTATGGCCACCATGCTCACCTCCGCGGAAGGCCTTCGTCTACTGGACCAGCAATGGCGGAAAGCCGGTTCTCCGGACGCATGGGAGATGGTCATCGAAGCCGATGTATACCGCGGAGATACTGTCGCTAAAGTCTTACCGGTATCCTTTCGCGCCATCCCCGCCGACTTCTGGAAGTAGACGACGACCTGTTCTGCGTAAGTGCAGCGCCGGGTCAGAAGGACAGTTTCGCACCCAACTGAACCGCTCTCGAATCGTTCACGGCCGACGTGATCACTCCGAAAGTCGACGTCCCGAAAGTATTGCCAGGATTGTTGAAGTGGGGCGTATTCGTCGTATTGAACGTTTCGGCCCGCAATTCCAGGGTCATCTTCTCGCTCACCCGAATCTTCCGGAAGAGAGATGCGTCGAGGTTCACCAGATCGGGACCCGTCAGAATATTGCGGCCTACAGTCCCGAAAGTCTTATCCGGCGGAGCCGAGAACGCGCTCGTGTCGAACCAGGTAGTTCCGGACTTGAATACTCCATAGATGGCGACGGGACCATTCACGTTCGGGCGATTGTTGATGAAAGGCGCATTGAGGCCCGCATTGCTGTACTGGAGATCGAGAGGGCCGCCAGTCTGAGCCGTTATGACTCCATTGATTTGCCAGCCGCCCAGCAGCCAGCCCGCGATACCAGACCGCAGCCACCGGCCACCCTTGCCTATGGGTATTTCATATACCAGACTTTCCACGAACACCTGAGTATGATCGAAGTCCGAGCGCGCCCTGTTTTGGCTAAAGTCGTATTGATTGTAGGGTGTACATGTGCGATCCGAACAGTAATCCATCGACTTACTGTATGTGTAAGAAGTGGTGAGTTGCAGCCCATGCGAATAACGGTGATTCAGCTTCAGCTGAAGGCTGTTATATCGGGTACTCACCCCGATAATGGTCGTGGTGCCCGAACGGCGGCCGAATGCCTGGTTCAAGGGCTGTCCGGCTGCGCCCGCTCCTATGACCAGTCCGCGGTTCAACTGAAGAGTGGTCGGGTAGTCCACGCCATGATTCCCCACGTAGGCCGCTTCCTCCGTAAAACCTGCCGGCAACTCCCGCTGCACCGCTAAGTTCCAGGATTGGATATGCCCGTGAACAAGGTCGGTCGGCATCACTGAATAATTCAGCGTGGTGGGCGCGTTGGGGATTATTCCATTGGAAGGAATCGGCAGCAGGATGGGAGCAGGGAATCCGGTCACCATGGAACCGGCTGGCTGGTATGCATTCGGCGCATCCAGCTCGCTTACCTGATTTGAAGGGAAATTGTATTGCGAAGTATCGCGGAAAAGGTAGCTGATGCCGAACCCGGAGCGCACTACTGTCTTTTCATTGAGCCGGTAGGCCAGTCCAACCCGCGGTGCAAATCCCAGTGGATCGCCTTTAATGCCCAGGTTCTGCGGAATGTTTCCATATCCACCTACCTGGAGGCTGTTGTTACTCGGATCATAATTGACAAACTGACCCTTGTAATGCGACGTTGCCGCAGGCCAGTTCTCGTACCGCAGCCCGATATCGACGGTCAGCTTCCGGCTGATCTGCCACTTGTCCTGCCCAAAGAAGAAAAAGTAGCTCTGCCGAACGGTCGGGAATTCCACGTAGAGATCCCGGCCAACCAGATTGGGCCTGTCCAGCAGGAAGCTGGCAAAGGCATTCGCTGACCCGTTGGCCTGTCCGGGCGTACCCGTCTGTCCTGCAGTAAAGTTGAAGCGCCCACGCGGATCGAACGTCTGCGTTTGCAGCAGATCGTTGCGAACGCGCGTAATATCCAGGCCCCACTTGAAGGTGTGATTACCGCGTATCTTTGTCCACGAATTCGCCAGTTCAAAATTGGTTTGAGATCTCCGCCACGGCTCACTTGGAGAGTAGCCGACCATGGGTCCGTCGAACCCGGTGATATACACAGAGCTCATACCGCTCGACCAGGGGTCGATATTTGCGTTGCCGATTCCGATATCTTTCGCGGTTGTCTTGCCGTAGTCGGTTTGATTGACGTCGTTGCGGACGCGTGAAATGCCAAACCGCAATTCCGTAATCAGTGTGGCATTGAAGATGTGAGTGTAGCTGAGGCCGGGCGACTGACTTCGCGAGGTGCCGAGCCCCGCAAACCCTCCATTGCCCGGACCGCCAATTATCCCGAACACGGGAGGAACGCTGACGTCCGGCTTCTGATAGCTGTAACGAATGTTCATCGAGTCATTAGAGGTGAACTGATGATCCACCTTGACGTCGAAATTAATAGTGTTCTTGGCCTGGGGCACCGCGTAAGGGTAGTTCCCGGACAGCCCGGACGTCGCCGGCGCTGGCAGAAACGCGAGAATCCTGGCGGCGATGGGACTAACACGGCTCGGCGGAATCAAATTACCGGCAAATACGCTCCGCCCTGTGCCGTCAGGATTGCCGGTCGCAGGGTCGTAGACTTTCGTGCTTGCTGCACTCAGATCGCCGGTGCGGAAAGCAACTGGCGGTATAGTCAGCGTCCCGATCGCG
Source organism: Bryobacterales bacterium (assembly GCA_030838885.1). Lineage (GTDB taxonomy): Bacteria > Acidobacteriota > Terriglobia > Bryobacterales > Bryobacteraceae > BOG-234. The sequence continues at coordinate 2,567 of JAUZEU010000705.1, forward strand.
GCCGACTCGCGATCGCGAAGTCCCTGGTAGTCGGCGAAGAAAAACGTCTTGTCTTTCCGGATCCGCCCGCCGATGGTCGCACCGAACAGGTTATACACGAGCGGCGGCGTTCTTACTGCGAAGTAGTTCTTCGCCGCAAGAGCGGCTACTTTGTTGAACTCATAAGCACTGCCATGCCAATTGTTAGTGCCGGACTTGAGGATGACATTGGTCACTGCTCCGGTAACACGGCCAAACTCAGCGTCATAGTTGCTCGTGGTCACGTCGACGGTCTGAATCGCTTCGACAGAAGGCACCACCACCGTGAGATTGCCGTTGTCCCAATCATTATTGACGCCCTCGATCATGAAACTGCTCGCCTGGCGGAACTGGCCGTTGACGTAAGTGGAAAGGCTGTCCTGCGAATTATAAAAAGACGAGTGTGGGCGGAAGGGCCGGGATGCGCCTGGCACCAGCCCGAGCAGACCCTGGTAGTTCCGGTTGAAGGTGAGCGGGAGATTTTCGAGCGTCAGCGCCTCGATCTTCGTGCCCAGATCGGCCCGATCCGTTTGCAGGATAGCGGCCGAGGCCGACACACTGACCGTCTCGCTGACGGATCCAACCTGCAGCGCAAAATCGATACGGACAGTACTGTTCGCATCCAGACGGACATCTTTCCGACTCTCGCGCTTGAAACCGGTGTGTTCGGCCTCCACCATGTAAGTGCCCTGATCCAGCAGCGGGAAGGAATAATTGCCATCATCGTTCGTTTTCGTCTCACGAGTAATGTTTGTATTTACTTCGGTGACCCTGACGGAAGTGTCCGGGGCCGGTGCGTTGGACGCTTCCAGCACCGCTCCCACGATCGAACCTTTATCCGCCTGAGCGAACGCTGCGGAACAAGTCAAGGCAAAAGCGGCAACAACTCTTAGACGAAAGAACATACGGACCTCCCCCGAGATTGGCAACATTACTATATTCAAAAGGCCGGGCAGGATCAAGAGCTTGCGTCAGGTCAGGCTTAACCCGGATTTCTCACCAGCAATAGGCAAAAGGCCGCAGTTCATGGGATAAGCGTCTGTCTAGAAATAACATTTACAATATAGAATGTTTTTGGCTACACTCGATGTAGTGCTTGACCTTGCCGCTATAAGTGCTCGATATAAGGCGTTGAAAGGGTCTCTGG
>JAUZEU010000706.1 GCA_030838885.1 Bryobacterales bacterium
CAGGCGGCCCTCGGCGGCCCCTCAAAAGAGCGGTCCGCGCGGTATTTTCGGTTCGAGCTGCCGCACCATTTCTGCAATAGTCTCCGCTTTGCCGAGCAGCGGATACCCGGACCAGTGGTCATACACATCGGTTCCGAAACGCAGGATGCCGGTGTGCTCGTCGACATTGGCGTCCAGAGCGGGATCGGAAACTTTGAATCCGAGCCGCTCGCGCAAGGTTTCCATATCGGCGCGCCGCGCATTCAGCAGCAGCCATCCCGATCCTGGCTTGATGCCATGCATTTCGGCGTAAGCTTTCAGGTTCTTCGGTGAATCCTGTTCGGGCTTGAGACTCACCGAATAAATGAACATGCCACGGCCCATCTGGTCTGCCAGGGCCTTCTGGACCTTTAACAGATTGCTGGTCATGCGCGGGCAAATGCCGGTGCATTCGGCGTAGAAAAAGTTGATCATAACGATCTTGTCCTTCACCAGATCGTTGTAGAAATGATATTTGTGGCCTTCCTGGCTCGTTACCGGCACGTTCGGTATATTCAGTCTTCCCATCCCGACCGCGCGGACAACTGTGTTTGCATTCTTAACCTTGACCGTATCTGCTGGGCTAACCACCTCGGCCCGGGACGGCTCGTGGCTTAGCAGCACAGCGGCTGCCGGTACGGTTGCCCCGGCGGAGAAGTTAGTAAAGAACTTCCTTCGATTCATGGCATTTCCTTTCTTATTGTCTTATCTCGTTGGGTTGCAGGGGCACCCTGCGAAACTGAAAGTTCTTTCGCGAGGTGCATACGTTGGGCGTGTTATTTGACAATGTCCCAGCGGATCATCATCGCGTGGTCTTCATGAACTACGTTGTGGCAATGCATCACGTAATGGCCCAGCAGATCCCGGAAGCGGAAGAAACATCGGACCGTTTCATTCGGACCCAGCTGAAGAACGTCCTTGCGGCTCACCTCGTACGGCTTAGGGGGCACTCCATTGCGGTCCAGAATCTGGAATTCCTCGAAGAGAATATGCACCGGATGCGACCAGCTTCCCGAGGAATTTTTGATGGTCCAGATTTCGCAACTACCCTGTTTGGGCGAAACGGTCGGAACCGAAATATCGGCCAGCTTCCCATTCACTGTCCAACCGCCATTTGCGCGATTGAAGTTAAAGGTGCGCTGCACCGCCTTTGCCAGTTCAGTGGCGGTGGGGCGCGGCAGAGGACGCATGGTCACGCCTGAGGCGGGAGCCGGCTGCTTCAGCCACGGCATGCTCGGGTCGGCTGCCGGCGCTCTGCCCTGGACGATGAACTTCAGCACCGGAACGCCGGGGTCCATCACGTTGTTAGTCGGACCGCGCCCGCTGGCCTGTTCGGCACGGTTTACCAGGTAAACGGTCTCGCCGTCGTTGTAATTGGAGAAGTCGATCACCACATCCATGCGGTTCGCCACTCCAAGCGTCACGCTATTGACCGGTACCGGGTTCTCCAGCAAGTTACCGTCATTAGCGACTAACTGCATCTGCTGCCACGTGTTAACTCCGGCCTTCGGGGCCCCCTTGCTCAGCCAGAACTGATACCAGCGCGACGGGCCGGCATCAAGCAGCCGGAATCGGTACTTGCGGCGCGACACATTCATGTAGGGAGAAATCTTGCCATTCACCGCGATGCGATCGCCCAGGTGCCCGTCGGTATCGAAAACGTTGAAGAAGATATTGCCGCTCGAGTCGAATTGCGGGTCGCTAAAGCCCAGCATCACGTCGTACTTGCCACTGGGCATCCGGAGGTTCGTGTTCGGGTACTTCGTTCCTGTTTCGTCGTTGCAATCGTACTCATCGAAGGCATTAAAGAATCCGAACATGCCTTTATAGACATTCTGCGACGTGAAGTTGAATCGGTGGTCGTGATACCAGAGCGTACCCAGGCTCTCACGGTAATCTCCGTTCGTGAGCGGCGAATCGTTGTAGCCTGCGCGGATCATCGGATAGTGCTGGTCCCGGTAATTGCCCGGCGATACGTAATCACCCGGATAGCCGTCACTCTCGCACGGGGAATGCATGTTATGCAGGTGAGTGGCGGTTTCCGGAACGCCGAAGCCTACGTGGTTTGCGGGTAGCAAATTGTTAAAACGCACATTGATAGGCTCGCCATAGTATGCCTGGATCATCGGGCCGGGAACCGTAGGACCATGAGGGCCGCAATACGCGAACATCATGGCAGGCTTTCCCATCGTTTGGAGGTCGCGGTGGAAATACCAGCCGACTTCCTTCAGGTCAATCTGATACCACTTTCGCGCGGGAAACTCGTTGTAGCGCTGATGCGCGAGGCCACCCAGCATAGGGTAAGAAGAGGCTTTGTCGTTTACCCACCAGTCGCGATTCTTTCTTTCATACTCATCGAACGGGCAGGCGCTGCCCGACGCATCTACATAGCAGTCATCCCGCACGCCAGGGGCGGTTGTTTCCAAAGGCTGCAGAACTTCCACGATGGGAAGTGCATCCACCCAGGGTGTCATGGGCGGACTGGTTTGACCTGAGCTCGAGGTGAGAGTGCTGCCTGAGACCACGGAGCCACCGCCGCTGCCGCCGTCTCCCTTCAGTACAAGCGCGGCGCCGCCTGTAATCAGGCTGTACTGGAGTAGATCGCGTCTGTTTAGATTAGCCATAATTTTGTCCATTTCTGGTGGCCCGGTTCGTTCTGCTGGCCCGGTTCAACCATAGGTGAGAGTAACCGGATCGAGGAAACTGGTGAATGGTGAAGATTACCCATCCGGGGCAGCAAAATTACGGTCACACGCCGGGTGTTAGAGATATTCCCCCTTCCCGATGAGGTTTAGGTAGTTTCCTCCAAACCTGTACTGGGGTTCAGCGGATGCAGCCCGTACCGGAAAGCTGCTAAGACAAAATGCATGAAAGCAATCTTGGCGCTCCTGTTCTTTCCAGGCTGTTACTCTGTGCTGCAGGCAGGTGATGGCTTTTATCTGAGCGATACGCACCGGGTTGTTGTGTACGGAGACGACCCTGCGCGGCCGCATATCGACGCTGCTCTTCTTGAAACTTACCTTGCCACCAGGTTTCCGGACAATGAAATTGAGGTTATTGTTCTCGCCCGGGACGCCACGCCGGAACCCACCATTCTCGTCGAAAAGCCCGAAGTATTGCTATTGTTAGACGGCGATCACACAACTTTCAGTGCAAGTAATGAACTGACTTCAAAGCTAAAGGGAGTGTTGCCTTCTCTCCGCGTCACTATGATGTCATTTATCGCTCCGGAGTTCCGCACGCCAGACACCACGTTGCTTGAGCTGCTTGCGTTCTGGAATGCGCCCGCTGAAGTGAGCGTAGTGGAAATCAATGCCGCGGCAAAGTGTGTTGTGAGAAGCGAGAATACGACCGTTCGTGAGCTGGAGTCCGACCTCGCAGTGGCGTGGTCCCAAGATGATCGATCGCTTCCCTTGCCCAGTGCGATCGCCCAAAGCGCAAGCGCGGCAAGGATAAATATTGAAATGCTGCAGGTGAGAGGCCTTGGCAGCGGAAAATATCGCCTTACGATCGACGGCTGGACCATGGGGGAGTTCTGGAGAGAAGAGCTTGAAAGCGGCATTGATCTGACTTTGTTATCCACGCCGATGCTGAAACAAGCCGACCGCGTGCGTGCCCTTATGTTGGAACGCAAAGAGTCTAAACGCGCGGAATGGCGTCACGCCGCGATTCCGCAAACTCATGATTACGAGATCGCGCGAGTGAACCTGTGAATGCTCCCGCGAGGACACCATTGCTGAATACAAAACTCTATGCAGGTTCTTAGTCGTGTGCCCTGACTGTGGATAACTCCAGGTCAATGGAATCTGGATATCCCGACTTACAGAAAGAGGGAGAACCTTTTCAGTGTGCCTCTTAAGTTGATCGTTTCGCCGCGGAATAACTTACTGAGTCTGCAGGCTGGCGGATAACGATCACAGGCGCATTTCCTCACTGTCGAGCTTTTCTTTAGTTAGCGTGGCGGCATTCATGCAATCCCATCCGAAAAGCACCGAATTGGCGGAGGGCCTCGGATGCTGCACCGCTTGAACGTGGATAGGTTTCTGCTGGACTTGCTTCACTTCTGTCTGAGGGCTACGAGAACTCTTCAGCTTTAAAGGGCGGAGTTCTGCGCTCGGCTGGAAGGGCGGTCGGCGCGCTGTCGTTGAACAAGATCGTCAAGATCAACTGATATTTTTGGCCTTCCTGGCTCGTCAATTATAACGTTCCGTATATTCAGCCTTCCCATCCCGACCGCCCGGACCGCGGTCCTGATGCCGTTGCCGCGCCGAGGCTGCTGAGACGTTCCTTCGATTCATAAACAAGTCTCTTTTTCTTCTGGTCGGGCCGGCGACGGTCTGATTGTCACGATAGTGAAGCGGCTCATCCATGGCGCGGTCTTCGTGAACCATGTTGTGGCAGTGCATCACCTAATAGCGCAGCAGATCCCGGAAGGGAAGAAACATCGGACCGTTTCATTGGGGCCACTTGAAGAACTTCCAGCCGTCCCTTTTGGTAACGGCTTCGGAGGTGCGCCATTGCGGTCCAGAATCTGGAACTTCCCGAAGTGAGCATCAATCGGATGCGACCAGCATCAAGAAATCTTGAAAGGTTGAGATTTCTGGACTATGCCGTTTGGGAGCGACCGTCGGGAACGACATAGCAGCCTGCTTCCCGTTCTCCATCGAGTCGCCGTTTGAGCGATTCAAGTTGAACGTCCTCTGTATCGCCGTCGCCCGTTCCGCAGAGGACGGGCGCGGCAGGGGCCGCATGGTGATGCCTGAGGCGGAGCCGGTTGCTTCAACCAGGGCATGCTCGGGTCAAAGTGCGGTTCCCTCGACATAAGTTTCGGCACCGGAGCGCCGGCACCCGTCACGTGTAAGTCGGACGGCGCTCGCAAACTGCTCGAGACGGTTCACCAGATATGCAGCTCGCAGTCGTTGTGATTGGAGAAATCATCATTACATCCAATATGGCTCCCCGCTGCGAGCGGTACCTTAATGTAGTGATAAGGAGTTTCCAGCAGGTTGCCGTCTGCGGCTCCGGGCGGCGTCTGTTGCGAACCGTTGACTCTGGCCTTCGGGGATCCATTGCTGAGCCAGAACTGATACCAGCGTGAAGGACCGGGCATCGAGCAGCCTGGACCCGTCCTTCCGGCGGTCCACATTCATGCAGGGAAAGATTTGCCCGTTCACCGCTAATGCGAATCGCCAGAGTACCGATAGTATCGCAGACGTTGAAGAGGAAGTTACTGCTTGGATCAGACTGCGGATCGGTAGTGGGCCAGCATTAGCGTCATACCTGCCCCTGGGCAACTCGAGGTTGTATTCCGGACCTCGCCCCACCATCGGGTAAAGGTTGGCTCTGTTGTATGTCCACCAGTCGTGACCCTTTATGTCTAATACCTCGAACGACAGGGCGACTGCCTTCGGCACCAAAACAGCAATCTCCCGCTGCGCCGGACGGGGTTGTTTCGGACGCTGCAGAACCCTCGACGAAGGAATGTGTGTCTACGCCCCGTGTCATCGGCGGACTGTTCAAGCCTGAGTTCAAGCAAGAGAGCTGCCAGAAGCCAGAATGCTTTGGGAGCACCGTTGCCGCCCTCCTCGGCAAGAGTTCTTGAGGCCAGCTCGGATCCCGTTGCTAACACGCCTGAAGGCGCTTCGTCGGTTGAATTTCGTCAGATGCGCCCGACGTTTATCTCAGCGCTCGCCGGTCACACGTAAAAAAGATAGCGTGAATCGGAAATCAATTCACATGACGCGTGCTTGACAACAAACAATTGGAACTTTGCGATTCAGCCTTTCGGGTGGGTGTTGCGCTGGAGGCGTAGCCACAGTGCACCTGCAGTAAGCCCGCCAATGAGAAGGAGAAGACTTTGTGGTTCAGGCGCAGTTGCCGTGGCGGAGTATGAGCTGCCCGTATAGAAGTTATCCACTGTGCCATAGACGGGGAGTTGAAAAGGGTCTGACGAAAGGTCTTGTGTAGCGCTTACAGTGAGAGAAGAAATTTCCGAGTTGATTGAAACAAAACCGCTGAAAGCCGAGCCGTTCGAATCAGTGATTGTCTGGACTGTGCCATCCCCGAGGGTAACCGTGATTTGACCGGGAGTGACAGTACCGTCAGCGGCGGTGGCAAAAAAGTTTCCGCCCACGGCGTTGATGCCGCTTCCAAAGGTGAAACGAATATCGAAGTTCGGAGTGGATGTTGAGAGCGCCTGAAAAAGGAAAAGGGAATCGCCCGGCACATCCACCGAGTAATTGTAGGCGCCGGAAGAAAAGCTCATGGCGGCCGGCAC
>JAUZEU010000710.1 GCA_030838885.1 Bryobacterales bacterium
GCGGCCTGAGAACGCTCGGATCATAGCCGCTTCCATAAGCGAACCCATTGCTCAAGCCCTGCGAGGAAGCCAGGGATCGGGCCGATGACATATTGGCAGCTGAGAGATAAGCGGAGCGATCGCGCGCCCAAAGGTAAAGGTCATCAGCCTGTTTCTCGTCGAATTTTTCGGTCAAAAGCGCCGCAGAGAACGGCACCATGCGCCCTTCTTTCACGGTTACGCGCTCCGCGCCGGCCTGTACGATCGCTTGTCCTTTGAAGACGCGCAACTGGCTGGGCTCAGAGGTGATCTCAAAAATCCCGAACTTTACCGGCTGGATTTCATAATCCCTATATAAAACGGTAACAGCTGGATTCTTCACCGAAAGCTCCGGATCGTCCGATTCCACGATGGCAGTTCCCTTGAGGATTTCGACGCGTGTACTAAGCAGCCGGTTATCCAGCATCCTGACCTCGGTATTTTCGCCCACACGGAGGAAAACTCCGGGAGTGAGCAAAATTTCAGCGCGGCCCTGCCCTGTGCTCAGCACGCTTTTCTCTTTGATTTCAGAGAACTTACCGACTTTGGCTTCTACCTGATTGCCATCAATCATGACGGAGCCATCGAAATAGTGCAGCGTACCGGAATGAGCGGAGACGACGCTCTGAGCGTTTGCAATCGCCCCTGTCAGAGTAAGCAGGACGGTCACCGAAGCAATACGACTGTGGGTAGACATGTGATCCCCTTGTCGACGATCATCCTCTTGTACAGAGCGAAAGTCAATCCGTCCGAACTTCCGTATGCCGTACTCGCAGTCGCGTTAAAGCCGGAAAACTTTCTCGGAAACCACGCCCTTTAAGGCGTTGCGCGTGTCCACGATCAGGCTGGCATCCGCCAGGAGTGCCACGTAGTCAAACTCCGTGTGATCCGTGACGATAACGACGCAATCGGCAGTCTTGACGATGTCGCTTCTGCTCGCCAGAATCGGTTCGCTGTCGAGGCGGAGCTCCGGCACATACGGGTCGACGTAGGAAATTTTTGCCCCACGGCGCCGCAGCAAATGGATGATATCGAGCGCAGGCGATTCACGAACGTCGTCTATGTCCCGCTTATACGCCACGCCGTAGACCACGATATGCGAGCCTTTGACCGGCTTGCCCGCCTCGTTCAGCGCATTCTGAACCTTCGTGGCCACGAAGTGTGGCATTTGACCGTTGATGTAACCCGCCAGTTCGATGAAGCGCGCTTCAACACCCGATTGCTTGCTCTTCCACGAGAGATAAAACGGATCGATCGGGATGCAGTGACCCCCCAGACCGGGGCCGGGATAAAACGGCATGAAGCCGAAAGGCTTAGTCGCCGCGGCCTCGATTACTTCCCAGACGTTAATCCCCATGCCATCGCACATGACCGCAATCTCATTCACCAAACCGATGTTGATCATCCGGAAAGTGTTTTCCAGAAGCTTCACCATCTCGGCCACCTGGGTGGAACTGACCGGCACTACGTGGTCCAGCGCCTGTGCGTAGAAGGCTGCGCCGAGTTTCGTACATGCCGCCGTCTTCCCGCCTACTACTTTAGGAATGTTCTTCGTCTGGAATTTAGGGTTGCCGGGATCGACCCGCTCGGGCGAAAAACAAAGGAAGAAGTCTTCCCCCACCTTGAGGCCGCATTTTTCCAGCATAGGCAACACCAGTTCGTCCGTTGTGCCCGGATAGGTGGTCGATTCGAGAATGATCAACATACCGGGATGGATATATCGTGCAATCTCCTCGGTTGCCGACACAATATAACTCATGTCGGGATCTTTGGTTTTGCGCAGAGGAGTGGGGACCGCGATATTCACTGTGTCGAGCCCACTCACACACGAGAAGTCAGTTGTGGCTTTAAGCAGCCCCTTCTGCACCAGCGGCAACAGCACAGATGAGGGAATGTCATTCACATACGAATGGCCAGCGTTAATCTGATTGACCTTCGCCTCACTCAGGTCGATGCCGATTACATGGAACCCGGCCTGCGCGAATTCGACAGCGAGCGGCAGGCCCACATACCCCAGCCCAACAACACCAACCACGGCACTGCGTTCCCGTATTTTATCGGCCACAACTTCCGCTGCGGAATGGACCACTGAAACGCTCATGTCACCCTCACGATGTGTTTATTATTACATAAAAGAACACACCTTCGGCGATGAATTGCGCCGGGCCGGTTAGAAAGACACCGTTTTCAAAACGAAGTGCAAGCGGACCAGCCGGAGTCTGAACCGTCACCGGATTGGTGACCCATCCGCGCGCGATTGCAGCCATCGCCGCACCAGTAGATCCGGTTCCGGAGCTCTTCGTCTCCCCTGCCCCCCGTTCCCAGAAGCGAACCTCAACCGTGTGCTCGTCAACGCGCCGCAGGAACGATACATTGGTCCGGTTGGGGAACTTCGGATCGTGCTCCACTGCCCTTCCAGCGGCTCGCCAGTCGAAGTCAAAATTCTCGACAGGCATGGCACACTGCGGGTTTCCCGCATCGATGATTACCGCCTCCCGACCCTGAATTTGAACGCTCAGGTCAAGTACCCGGATATCGCCCATGTTCATTTGAAACTGGTACTCAACGCCGTTGCGTGCTATAAGTTCGAGTTGCTTCACGCCAGCCCCGGTGCGGATACGGATCTCACCTGTATCTCGGTCGCGCAACAGCAGCGCCCCGGCACATCGGGTGCCGTTGCCGGAGAGTTCCGGCTCGCTGCCGTCCGGGTTGAAGAGTCGGATAGAGGCGTCGTAGCCAGGCCCGCTGTTACGATCCACCAGCATCCAGCCGTCCGCGCCAATGCCGGTATAGCGATCGCAGATCGCAACTGCGATCTCCGGGAACCCCGTCGCCGGTGCATTTTCGGTGTACGTCAACAGAAAGTCGTTCTTCGCACCGTGCAGCTTAAAGAAGGGGATTTTCATAAGTTCGGTGATAAATCTCGATGACCGGCTGGCCTTTCACGTAGATACGATCGCTGAGTTCAAAGCGTGGGCCGCGCAGACGTGCTCGATCGATGATGCCCTGGACCGTGTCTCCACCCATCACCACGGCCCAGTCTTCCCAAAGGAACAGATCCGGCCGTGATTGCACCATCAGGAATTGTGGGTTGCTGTCGCCGGTTAGGGTATCGCGCAGGGGAATGCCAAGCGTCCGATAGATCCCGGTCATGTCGTTGAAGCTGGTGAAGAAGGTCTCGTGCGGACCTGCGGCAACCCGCAGGAACTGAACGGCCTGCGCTGTCCAGGCACGTCTGCCGCGTGAATTGATCTCCGCTTCCTGCCAGGTGATCGCATGGCTGTTCCAGTCGATCACGAAAGGAACCAGCGCGACCAGCACAGCGGTGGCACCGGCCAAGCGACCAGAACGTGGACCGGCAACACTGACCAGAGCGGCGACCCCCAGCGCGACCAACGGCAGAAAAGCCATAGCATAGCGGATGTTGTACCAGCCGTGGGGCTCTAACTGCGGCACGTGGATGGGGGAGCCGCCCGAAGAATGAATACTCCAAACATAGAAGAAGGGAGCAAGCGCCAACAACACCAAAGACCATGCGGCCCTGCGTCGGACAGCCACCAGGAGCGCACCTGCGGCAGCGATTGCCAGCGCAGGCAGTCCGGCGATTAGCCGTCCAGCCTCAAAGAAGTACCGGAAGGCCAGGCGCCAATTGCCCAGCCCAGGGTAGGTTACGTTCCCCTGAATCGCCTTCGCCGACCAGGGGCCGCGATAGAAATACAAGGGATCTTCGAAGTACCACCAATTGTGCGCCAGCCAGAGGACCGGTCCGGCACCGGCGAGAACGCAGAACAAAGCTGTAGCCACCCGTCGCCTTTCACCGCCCATCAGGCAGATGTAGCCCGCGACAAAGGGCAGCAGAAACCACATCTCATACCTGGTTA
>JAUZEU010000742.1 GCA_030838885.1 Bryobacterales bacterium
TCGTTCTATTTGCAATCCAGGACGATTGGCGGCAGAGAGCGCTGAAACCCGCTTGACGTGTGTGCGGGCTGCAGCTAACCGGAGCTATGAATTGCCTGGCAGCGTGGAGGAAATCCAAAACGCTTCAAAACCTGAAAGGTACTCCAAAAAGCCTGCCATTTTGGCATAAATACCGGGAATCGTCTGGAAAATGGAGTTACGGTTATAAGTGGGTACTGCTTTGTGTACATTCCGCCACGCACGCGAGACGAACGATCAGGCGGGCCTGATCGGCCGGGCTAAGGACCACGATGTTGGTTGAGGGACACCCGTTGCGGATCGCTGGGCGGGCTAAAATTATGGTGCTGGAAAGGGCAAGGCTACGTATTCGCGCCGACTGCCGGGGGCATAACGACCCGACTACACTACACCATTTTAGCCTTGGTGCTTGCAAGTTCCTTCACAGGCGTCTGCCGTTCCGGGCGGGGCTCCGTTGCCCTGGTTGCCGGTGTAACGGCGTGCAATAGCCGGGTCAGGGAATGCGCCATCGAAGCCGAGGAGCCCTCGAAGCGACGCGAGTTCTCGCCCACTTTCAATTGCCTGCGTCCCCGCGGAACGGACCGAACCGGATCCAGTTCGTCTGATAGCTGGATGCATTTACTGAAGGGTTTCAGTAATTTGTACCAGATAAATCCTCCCGCCGCTGTCGCTACTCCAACAATCCCCAGCCCCACCATCATCGATCCGATTCCTTCCTGCATGGTCTATAGGCAACTGCACTGCCTGTAAAACTGTCTACGAGTCTATCGGCAGAAGACTCTAACATCAGTAGTTCTTACGTCAAATTACTGCGCGAAGACATGGTGCGATTGACGCCGGGCAGAACGATCTCCTTCAGAATCCGTCGATCCGAAGTGGCTGGAGCCGGGCCGGTAGCCGCTTTGGGCGCATCGCCGGGCTTACCGTGTGCGACGAGTCCGGGAATGATGGTCGCGGAGGGAGAGGCGGCGCCACTGGAGGGCGTTCCGGCGGACGGCGCGCGGGAGAATTGCGCGGATCGGGATCCCGGTGGGGGTAGCCCAGTGGCGGGGTCGAGACCGACGACGACCGACTGAAGCGCGGCAGTCTGACCGTTTTGAACGCCGATTTCGGGTGGGGGAGGAAGATCCTGAACGGAGCGCGAGGCGGTGGCTCCGGAGCCTGCGGGTCGGGTGGGTGCGACAAAGGCGCGAGGAGGGAGCTTGGGTGCGGGCGGCGCCCCAACCAGCTTGAGTGAAACATCAACCAGAGGGGGCGCGTCAACGATTGGCCCAGGCACGCGAGGGTTCAAGCGAGATGGTGACGGAGGTGGCTGAAAAGCTTTCGGGACGGGTTTAACGGGCGGTTCCGGGATCGCCTTCGGAAGGGAAACCAGATTTGGCGCGGGGACATCGACGGGGAGTGGATCCGGATGGTCAGGCTGAAAGATGAGTTGCTTTGCTGAAGCCGGGTCGGCGGATCGGGCAATCAGGACCTGACCGGAGGGGTCTTTGATGCCCTGCGGCGTCCTGGAAGGGCCGAACGGCTGGTCGGTGGTTACCTCCGGGACGGACTGGCGGAGGTTGTACCAGATCACCTTCTTTTCGGCCTGACGCGGGTCAGGGAAGGGGATCACCTTATAGTGTGGACGGGGCGAGGCGGGTTCGAGCGCGACGTCAACCCACGCGAGGAATGAAATGGCAGATATGTGAACGACCAGCGAGATGGTGAACGCGGACCATTTTCGGCCAACGGCCCCGGACGTGATATGCCGCACATTTCATTTTGCACGAAAGTCTTAGCGATTGGCTCGTCGATCAGGTACTTTATGCTCCAGTGCACAGGAGTGGCTTCGGAAACAGGGGCGAAGCCAGTCATAACTCTTGTTTTCAATGATTTGGTGGGTTCGTAGTGCGATTTTATTCTTTGCGCTGCAGCCAGAACCAGCCAGCACCACCGTGTGCAACTGCTTGAGTTCCCTATTTAGTCTAAGTGTGCACTAACGTCCGGATCATACAGGCCTGTCTGTAAGTTAAGTCCTTTGCTATCAGGCGAACATTTTTGTATTTCGCCTGTGATTCAACTACACGGCCCCTTCCGGGACCGTCACCGCGAGGCCGGTTAATGGCTGGGGCGTGTTCAGAGCCCGCCTGTGAATCTGGTCAGGACGCAATTACTGAATCAGAAACTGTTGTCGCCGCCTGAGTTTGGAGGAACACGAGCAGCAACAGGGCCGGTGCTGCAGCATTGACGTGCGTGCTGCCGCCATCCGGCCAGCCGCATTCGGCCATCAGGAGACGGAAGTCTCCACGTTCACACGGGATCTGATGCCAACTGCGGCACAGGGCTGAACGGTAACAGTCCGATCCCAAAGATGTCTTCCGGATCGCCGGACTGCTGAAAAGCGGCAAGCTGAAGAACAGCCTGGTGCCACTCCGGCCCATCCGGGAACTGCTTATGCAACGCCAGGGCGGATCAATCTTCTGGAAACCTGAACGGGGCGAAGAAACCGGATCGGGCAGTTATGCGAGGCGGGCAACATCAAGTGCCTTCGGCCGCGACGGATCTGTTCGGAGTCTCGGGCCGCCGGATGCCGAAAGCCATCGTGAAAGAAAGCGACATGGGGGCCGGATGGCGGTTATGCGCGGGGAACACTGAGGGGCAGGCGGCGCGATCTGGAGCGGGCCTGGAAGGCACTTTCAAGGACGACCAGCGCTGGTTTCCCGACAAAGAACTGCTGCAGGTGGAGTGGCTGGAAGCGCAGGCAGGTGTGCTCGAACAGGAGATCGAGCGGCGCATGTTGCCGTTTGAAAGAACAGATCCTCCGGCTGCTCACGATTCCGGGCCTTTGAACGGAAGATGGCGTGGACGATTGTGGCTGAGATCGGGCCGGACATGAGCGTGTTTCCGGAGGCGCGTCATCTTGCTAACTGGGCGGGACTTTGCCCGGGCAACCGTGAAAACGCTGGAGGCCGATGATCGGACGGGACGCGGAAAGCCAACGGGTATGTGAAATGAGACGGACCCAGCCACCCGCAGTGCGCCAATCGCCAAACCCAAGCGCGGCCGCCCCGGAAGTGCAGAGCGAGGATTATTTGCAGGCATACCCCGTGCGGCAGGTTAACTTGACGTTCCAGTTCCCACTTCCTCGGCTGCTAACCAAGAGGAGTATTGCCGTTCGTGGCAAAGACTCGTAAGCTACTTTCACGCGCGAGAAATGCGAATTAAATCCGCGCAGGGGTAAACATCTCCGGGGCTTCTGACGATAGCACTACTGTCGTCGTTAAAAGCTTGAGGAGTTTACCGCAGTGAAAAAAAGAATAACAGCGAATCATGATAAGCGTGTTGCCAAGTGCCTTCGAGGTACGGGGATGTGGTTGGGAGGATTGATTGTGCTGGGAGTATCATGCCCCGGTAACGTTACTGCCGTAACCACTTTGACCGTCAGTCCGGCGACTGCTACTCTTACCAATTACCAATCAGCGACACTTACGGTCAGTGACGTGGGACCGCAAGGTGTCCAATGGACGGTAACACCGCCAATTGGAACGCTGGTTCCGATTTCGGGAGGCGCCGTTTTCACGGTCCCCGGAACGCTTACTTCAAATCAAACTGTAGAGATTATGGCAACAAGCAACGCAAGCCCGAGTGTGATGGCCAAAGCGATTCTGCTCCTGGTCCCCACCGTTTCTATGCTGGTCACGCCTGCGTCTGCGGACCTGATCAGCGATGGCCAACAAGCTTTGACTGCTACGGTAAGCGGGTCGACCAATACCGGGGTTTCCTGGACGCTTGATCGTCCGTTCGGCACGATTTCCTCAAGCGGTGTATACAAAGCACCCAGCAATATTACAGCCGATACGACTGTGACCGTCAAAGCCATCGCGCAGGCGAATACAACCGTAAACCGGACGGTTCCGATCCGATTACACCCTAACGGTATTTACTTCAGGACTCAGGCGAATGGTCTGCAATCAGTCGTGTACGAAGGTACGGATTACAACCATATATACGAAGAAAATCTGATGACTGGTCTCAGGATGCAAACATCTGCCGGGCCTGGTGACTGGATTCCGCCCACTCATTGCTCGCGCAGTTTCAACAGCACCACGGCGACGAGCAGTTGCTACGCCGGGTCCGACCTTCTACAACTCCAGGTTTCGTACAGTGTGCCGTCCTATGGAACGTTAAGAGCGGATGTGCAATTTACCAACAGAAGTGCGACGAACACGGTTGCAGATTTACTAATTAGCACGTTAGGCGTGAGTATGGCTCAATATGATGCTGCCCACTCAAATATCGGTAATGTCGACGGCGCAAATCCCGTCAGATATGTGAGCTATGGAAGTGGTCGGTTCGCAGTCTGGACTAATACTCCTGGACCTAATGTGAGCATAGCAATATTTTGTGGATGGTCTTTCGTATGCAAGAACCAGGAAGGCCTAAGTAACATTGGGCCGGGTCAAACGGTCTCAGCAAGCTTTTCACTTCGGTTCAGCAAAGAACTAAAGCTGGAAATGATCAAGTGGGTGCCAGAGGCTTACGCGCAGTACGCCCAAGCCTATCCATCTATTGTCAACTGGCCTGATCGGCGGCCTATAATGGCTTGGTTTATTTCCGACCATGGACATCAAAGTGTCACAAACCCTCGAGGGTATCTGTGGGATGGAAATCTCGATGTTAAGCAGCCGAACTTCCAAAGCAAGGTTCTGGCACAGGCGCAAGGGATTGTAACTACCATCAAGAGCCGCCCCGTTCAGCCGCAGGGCATCATAATCTGGGATCTAGAGGGGCAGGAGTTCATCCACGCAACTACTTACGTCGGCGA
>JAUZEU010000748.1 GCA_030838885.1 Bryobacterales bacterium
CAAAGGTAAGAACTACCACTGTCAAAACTTTCTTAAACGCAACTTGTTGATAGTAAATAACTTATAAAATGGTATGTCTCGTGCCTTAGTAGAAGGCGGAGGCAACATCCCCAATGAATGAACAAAACACCCCCGTCGTTGAAGCCAGAGCCCGGCGATCCCCGTGGCTTCCGGTTCTCGGCGCGGGTCTCCTGATTACGGGCGGAGCCACCCTCTACCAGGGCACGCAGACGGCAGATCTTCGGCGTCAGTTCGATGCTTCCCAGCGCGACAACGTCGCCCTCCGCGCCAAGCTGACCGACACCGGCAGCCAGATGCAGACCGAACTCAAGGCTCTCCGTGACGAACTGGTCCAGACCCGCCAGGTCACCTCGGCCGACGTCGCCAACGCCCGCAGCCTCGCTGCCCGCCACGTGGACGGAGTCGTCACTCGGATCGCGAAGCTTCAGGAGCAGCAGTCGCAGAAGTTCACAGACGAATTGGGGAAAGTCCGCGAGTCCACCGTGGAAGCGTCCACGAGAATCGAGGGCATATCCAACGACGTCGGAGCCGTCAAGACCGAAGTCGCCAGTGCGAAGACTGATATTCAGGACACGCGGACCGAACTCCAGCGGGCCCGCGGCGACATGGGAGTGATGAGCGGTTTGATCGCGACGAACTCGAAGGAAGTCCAGCAGCTCCGCGAACTGGGCGACCGGAACATCTACGAGTTCGCCATCAACAAGAAGAGCGCCACCCAGCGCGTTGGAGACATCCAGCTGGTGCTGAAGAAGATCGATGCCAAGCGTAACCGCTACACGGTAGCCGTGCTGGCGGATGACAAGGTTGTTGAGAAAAAAGACAAGAGTCTGAACGAGCCCGTGCAGTTCTACACCTCACGAGCCCGCCAGCCCTATGAACTGGTCGTGAACCAGGTCGACAAAGACAGAGTTGTGGGTTACCTCGCTACGCCCAAGGTCACCCTCTCAAGGCAGTAGGGATTTCAGCAGGTCCTGCCCGAGCAGATCGGCGCGTCGCGCCAGCTGCAAGGCAGTCCCCAGGTCATCCCTCCTGGCCGCGTCCGCTTGCGTGAGAAACGTTTGAATCCGACTCACGTTCTCACGCTGCGGAACGGTCAGATTGTTCTTCCCCGCCACCCGGCCCAGCGCCGATCTCGCATTCGCCATGCTTCTGGAAAATTCGTTCTCGTACTGGCTCTGCCGCTCCGGGGTCAGTAATTCTCTGAGTTGTGGAGCTGGCTGCTCCGGCGGGGCAGCTTCAGGCGTGGCTTGAGGCGGCGGAGCTGTGGCGACCGTCTGCCGCGGTCTCCGCGGAGCCGGCTTCTTCTCTTCGGCGGGTGGCAGCACAATCGGCTCAGGCGGAGTCTCCTCAGCCTTCGCCACTGGAACCGGAGCCTCTTCCGCCGGCGTCTCGATCGGCCTCACACTGGGCGGCAGGGTCAGTACCGGCGCGGGCTTCGTCATGGAGGCCTGCGGCGGCATGGGCAGCGATCTGGCCATCTTCTTCGGCCCGAGAAAGCATCCGCCCGACACGAGGCTCAACACGACAATCGGCGCCACCTGAATCCAGCGCATCACGATACTCCTGCCAGCGGCAGCGTTACCAGGAATGTAGTTCCTCTCCCAACCATACTGTCAACCTCAATTGTCCCTCCGTGCAGCTGAACCGCGCGGAATGTCATGGCGAGCCCGATCCCCGACCCCTTCGGCTTGGTTGTGAAATACAGCTGGAAGATCTTGTCCAGCTGCTCCCGCGGAATGCCCGGCCCCGTGTCGCCGATACGGATCACGCAGCTGTCCCCGGCCCTCTCCAGCAGCATCCGAAGCTCCCCGCCCGTGCCCATCGCCTCGATGGCATTCACGGAAATGTTGAGCAGCGCCTGCCGCAGCAGGTCTGAATCGGCCCGCACCGCGACAGGCCCCGCCATGTCGTCGAACAGGATCCGGATGCCTCGCTGCGCTGCCTCCGGCTCGAGAAAATTCAGCATCTCCCGTGTCAGTTCCCGAAGGTCGGTTTCAGCCAGCCGCAGTTCAACAGGACGGTTGAAATCAAGAAAGGTCCTCACCACCCGGTCCAGCCGCAGCACCTCCTCCGAGAGAATGGCGAACTCGCTCGCGGTGTCGGGCTCCTCCTCACTCACGCGCGACCGCAGCACCTCCAGCCGCAGCGAGATCGAGTTCAGAGGGTTCTTGATCTCATGCGCCACCCGGCTGGTCAGGCTGTTGATGGCCGTCAGGCGCCGGGCCATCAACAGCTGGTCTTCGATGTGCCGCCTGGTCCCTGCGTCCAGCCGCGCCAGCGCCCCTTCCAGATCTTTGGTCGCGCCGCGGAACCTCTCGCCCAACAGGCTGAGCTTCGATTCGATCACCGCCAGTTCCCGGGCTTCGTCCGCCTTGCCCGCGGTCACGTCCGGCACCCTTCCGCCGGCGATGTCATCGATCAGATGGCTGATCCGGGCTAACGGCCGCAGCGCGATCCGCGCCGACCAGTAGGCCAGAACGAACGCCAGTGCGAGTGCCACGCTCGAGGCGGCGGCCATGTTCCACAGAGCCGGCAGCATCGCTGCCCGCAGCAACACCGGAGCAACCAGAACCTGGATCGTGAACAGAGGTGCTTTCTGCCCGCTGATGCCAAGCGGCAGCCGCGTCTCGTAATCTTCCCGACCCTTCCAGATCGCCGTGATGCGCCCCAGCGGGGTGTCGTCCCGCAGTTCGTGCAAGTCCTGCCGGGACACCATTGGAGTCTTGCGCCGCTGCGGGTTCGATGCGGCCAGAACGATGCTGTCCTCCCCCGCGATATTGATCTCCACGATGGAACTCGACTGCGCCATCGTGCCCTCCAGCAGCGCCGCGAGGTCCCCGTCTTCGGCCACCGCACGGGTCCATAGCGCCTTGGTCTCGGCAAGTGTGAGCGACCCCGGAGTGGTGCTTGCGAGCTTCCGCACCACCACGGAATGAATCTGGCGCGCTGCCATCTCGGAACTGCCAATAGCTACATCCAGCGACGTGCCCGCCAGGCTGTTCAGATTGAGCGCGATCAGCGTCAATGCAACAATCGCCACCATCGAAAGGGTGAGCGAGAGCAGCCGGGCCCGCAGGGTCATTCCGCGCCGCCGCCGTACTCTTTCAGCTTGTTGAAGAGGGTCTTCGGGCTGATGGCGAGCAGCTCGGCCGCCCGCGTCCGGTTGCTGCCGGTGTGGCGCAGCGTCATCTCGATCAAGGCCCGCTCCGCCTCATCGATGGTCATACCAGGCTCCAGCATGACGCCTCCCGACGCAGGAACGCGGGGCTGCGGCTCCGCCTCCTGACGTCCTGCAAAACCACGGGGCAGCAGCGCAGTTGTGATGGTGCCTTCGCCCGCCAGAATCACGGCGCGCTCCATGACATTGCGAAGTTCCCGGACGTTTCCCGGCCAGTCGTAACGCAGCAGCAGGTTGGCAACCTCGGGTGACATGTCCGTCACGCGGCAGGCGTGCTTCCGGTTCAGGTCCGCGATCAGTTCGTTGGCGAGCCGGGGGATGTCCTGCCTTCTCTCCCGCAACGGCGGCAGATGCACTTCAAATACGTTAATACGAAAGAAGAGGTCTTCGCGGAACGTGCCTTTGCTTATCGCGTCCGGCAGGCTCTTGTTGGTGGACGCGAGCACCCTGACGTCGAGTTCCGTCTCTTTAGCCGAACCCAGCCGGCGCACCCGCCTGTCTTCCAGCACACGCAGCAGTTTCGCCTGCGTTCCGATCGGCATGTCGCCAATCTCATCCAGCAGCAGCGTGCCCCCGCGCGACAGTTCGAAGCACCCGGCGCGTCTCTCAAACGCGCCCGTAAATGCACCCTTTTCGTGCCCGAACAGTTCGCTCTCGATCAGCGCTTCCGGCATGGCTGCGCAGTTGATGGCGAAGAACGGCCCGGAACGCCGTGGGCTTAGCTGATGGATGGCGCGCGCCACCACTTCCTTACCCGTGCCGCTCTCCCCTGTGATGAGCACCGTGGCCTTGGTGGGCGACACCTGCTGCAGCACATGGAAGATCTCCTGCATGGCTTTCGATTCGCCAATCAGGTCGCCCAGCACGCCATGCGACGCCAACTGCCTTTCCAGCCGGACTGCGTGGCCCGACAACCGCTGCTTGTCGAGCGCCCGATCGAGAATGACCTGCAGCGCAGGCGTCTGTACCGGCTTTTCCAGATACCAGAAAGCGCCTAACTGGTGCACCGTTTCGAGGGCTGTTTCCAGGTTGCCGAACGCTGTCAAAACGATAGCCTGGGGCGGCGTGGGCAACTTCTGGAGTTCTTCCAGCAGGCCCTTGCCGTCAAGCTCAGGCATCTGAAGGTCGGTTACTACTATATCCGCATCGAATTCTCTTAGCTTTACTAATGCCTCAGCGCCGTTCTGTGCGGTATCCACCTCGTAACCCCATCGGCGGATCACGCTGGCCAGCGCTGTTCTTTGATTTACTTCGTCGTCTACTACCAGGACTCTGGCGAGGTTGTTTTCCATTGTGGAGGGATCTCTTTCAGGATACTTCGACAGCGCCGGACGCGCGATGCTACTGTCTATTTGTGCGTGACCTGAAACGCCGTATTGACAGGGCTGCCATGCGCCCGAACGAGCTTCGTGACGCCGCTTTCCGCCGCGTGATTCTCTCGATTCCGAAAGGCAGCATTGCCACTTACGGGCAGGTTGCGGCGGCTGCGGGATATCCGCTCTACCATCGCGCCGTGGCCCGGCTGCTGCGGACCGTTCCTGCCGGTTCGCTCCCCTGGCAGCGCGTCGTAGGAGCGGGTGGGGAGATCAGGCTGCCCGGTGCGTCCGGTGCCGAACAGCGCATGCGCCTCCAGATGGAGGGCGTTGCGTTTCGCGGCAAGCGTGCCGATCTGACCGCCCATCAGCACGTCTTCCGAATATGGGAACTGGAGGGCTTCTGACAACGATTCCAGGCTTGCGCTCTACTTCTTGCCCTTCATCTCCGCCTGCAGTTGCCGGAATGCCGAGTCTTCAAACGCGGTCTTAATTCGTTCCCGGCCTTCACTTCTCGGATCGCCTGAGCGCGGCCCTTCCCGTTTCAGACATCTGCCGAGCAGCACGGTAGCGTCCTGGTCATTGCCGGACCGGTCCAGTACACCTCGAAACTTATCGGCAGCCCGATCGTACTGTCCCGCTTTCCAGAGTGCGTAGCCCGTGTTGAACCAGTAGTCCGGATCGCCGAGATCACCTTCGAGAGCTTTGCCGAAGTTCTCTTCCGCCACTGCGATATCGTTCCTGCGTGACAACGCAGCCCCGAGATTATTGAACACCTCATTTAGCGGCACCTCCGCCGCCACCATGCGGAAGTGCTTCACCGCGCCGTCGAAATCGCTCTCGTAGTAGCGGCAAATGCCTAACAGGAAAGACGCTTCCATGTAGTGCGTGCTGCCCGGCGCCACCTTTGCGAGCCAGGAGATAGCGCCTCTGTAGTCCTTCTTCCCGAACAGGGCTTTGCCGAGCTGAAAACTGGGCTGGGAAAAGTGCTCATCCAGACGCGCGGCTTCGGTGAGCAGCTTAGTGCGCAGTTCAGGACGTGTCGCCATCATGGCGCGCGCGTAGCTTTCCATCGCGTCCACGCGAATTCCGGTGCGCCCGCGCATGAAATCAGGCTGGGAGGGCGTACGGGCGGGCTCCAGATCGTGGAGCACCATCCAGGACAGTTCCATTTCCATCTGGCTCAGATTCTCCAAAGGCCCGCTACGCTCTAGCGCCGATGTTTCGCGCAGTTTCTTCAGATCGATCATATGGGCTGTGAGGCGGATGTTGGATTTCAGATTGGAAACGCCATTCTCCGCGCCCTCCACACTGAAGTCCCCAAACACCACATGGCCGGCATCGAGCGTTTCGCCGATCTTCATGACCGTAGCTTTCGTCAGCACCACGGCCGAGCGTACCGACAGGCGACGGTACACTTCCTCGCGATCCTCCCGCGCCAGCACAAGCGCTCCGGCAGAACTGAGGGATTCGTGGATTGTTTCCGCCACGCTCTCACCGATCCAATCCAGATTCGGTGATTTTGCCTGCTGTTTGTTGAAGAAAGGGAGGATGGCGACAGTATCGGCCGCATGGCACAGACAAGCCCCACCAAGCGTCAGGAAAAGGACAAGCGAAGAGAGGGAGAGTAAACGCACGGAATACTCAGGTTAACAGTCTGAAGCCGGGTCGTCATTTCGAAGCCACTGGTCCACCCGCTCTTCCACTTTCGCGGCAATCGCCGGATCGTCTCCGAACCCGTGGAAGAATTCCAGCCCCGGCTCCTGTCGGAACCAGGTCATTTGCCGCTTCGCGTAGCGCCGGGTGTCACGCCGGGAGTAGAACAGCGCGTCTTTGAGCGAGAGATTGCCGGTAACCATCTGGAGCGCCTGCTTATACCCGATGGATTCAAAGGGCTTCGCCAAAGCGGAGTACCCGCGCGCCAGAATCGACTGCACCTCGTGGAGAAGGCCTTCGGCGAACATCGCCTCCAGACGGCCTTCCAGCCGCTTATAAAGCTGCTCCCGATCCGGGAACAGCCCGATCTTCAGCACCCGGTAACCGTGCAGCGCATCTCGTCCGGCGGCAAATACTTCCGTTGCGGGCAGCCTTGCGGCGAAGCAGATTTCCAGCGCGCGAATGAGCTTGGGCAGATCGTTGGAATGGATGCGAGTAGCGGTGTTGCGGTCGAAGCGGCGCAGTAACCGGTGCAGAGAGCCGGGCCGTCGCTTTTCCCGCTGCACCAGGCGAACGCGCAGGTCTTCATCGCGAACAGGGCCCGGCGCCAACCCATCAATCAGCGCCCGGAGATAGAATCCTGTGCCTCCGGTCACAACCGGCAGGTTCCCGCGCTCTGTAATTTCATGCAAAATCTGCCGGCCCGCACGCGAAAAATCACCCGCAGTGAAAACCTCATCAGGATTGAGGGCGTCTATGAGGTGGTGAGGGATTCCGCGACGCTCAGTCTCCGGAGTCTTGGCAGCCCCGATGTTGAAGAAACGGAAGACCTGAACCGAATCGCAGTTCAGAATTTCCCCGCTAAACCGCTGGGCAATGGCAAGCGCCAGGTGGCTCTTTCCGGACCCCGTAGGCCCGACCAAGGCGACCAGCGGGCGAGTGTAAGGCAACGGTTGGTCCATTTCTGGCGTTATACAATGATGACTAACGTGCTCATGCGGGCGGCGCGCGTTGCAATTCGAGTCTGAAGTAAGGAAGGCAAACGACATCATGAACGGTTATGCGCGAACGGCGTTAGTGTCTCTCGGGCTGGTTTGTTTTTCCACCACACCGCTCGCATTCGGTCAGGCCCAGCCCGCTGTCCCACGCGCGCCCCAAGGTACGCCTGCCAAACCCGATGATCATTCGGCCGCCTACTACAACTTTGCCATGGCGCACCTTTACGGTGAGCTGGCCAGCGCCTATGGGAATCGCGGCGAGTATGTGAACAAGGCGATCGACTTCTACAAAGAAGCGATGAAGCTGGACCCTTCCGCCAGTTCAATCGGTGAGGAGCTTGCCGAGCTCTATGTGCAGACCGGCCAGATGGAGCGGGCCACTCAGCAGGCGAATGAACTGATCAAGGCAAACCCGTCGAACGCGAATGCGCACAAGATCATGGCGCGAATCTACTCGCGGCAGATCGGTGATCCGGATCAGGGCAAGATCGATCAGGCCATGCTGAAGGCGGCACTGGCCGAGTACCAAAAGATCACGGAGATTAATCCGAAAGACACGGAAAGCCTTTCGATGCTGGCCCGACTCTATCGCGTGTCGCGGGATGAGGCCGGGGCAGAGAAGTGCTACCGGGCGATTCTGCTTATCGACCCGAATGACGACGACGCTCTCACCGGCCTGGCGACCGTGTACGCCGATAAGGGCGATTTCGTAAACGCGATTTCGATGCTGAAGCCGGTTGTGGAGAAGAACCCCGATCCGCGCATCGTAACCACGCTTGCGGAACTCTACGATCAGAACAAAGAGTACTCGAACGCGGCGGATACGTGGAAGAAAGCGATGCCGCTGACGAACGACAACATCCAGGTCCGCCGGCGCTATGCGGCGAGCCTGTTTGCGGCGAATCGCGGCGATGAAGCGCTGAAGGTTTTCCAGGATCTGGCAACGGAAGATCCGAAGAACCTGGAGCTACAGCTTCAGGTGGCCGAACTGTTGGGCCGGAAACGTGATTTCGCAGGGGCTCACGCGGCGCTTGCGAAGGCTCAGGCTATCAATAACAGCCCGGAAGTGCGGATTGCCGAAGCGGAACTGCTGAGCGCGGAAGGTAAGACGACGCAGGCCATCGGTGTTGTGCAGACGGTGCTCACGGACACGAAGAAGGCTACCTACACTGACCCTGAGCGCGGCCAGCGCATCCAGGTTCTGGAAATGCTGGGGCGTTTGCTGCGCGAGGACAACAAGACGGCCGATGCTGTCGCCACCTATCGACAGATCGCTGAACTGAACCCCGGCGCGGCATCAAAAGTGGAACTGCAGGTCATCGACACATATATGAACGGGCGTGATTACAAGACCGCCCGCCAGATGTCCGATGCGGCGTTGAAGAAGTTTCCGAACGACCGGTTGCTGATGCTGGAACACGCGATGGTTTTGAGCGAGACGAGCCAGTTCGATGCGGCGATCGCGGAATTGCGGGCCATGCCGGATTCGGCCAAAGACCGCGATATTTTGTTGCAGATCGCGCAGATTCAGGAGAAGGGCAAGCGGTTCCGGGATGAGAGCAAAACTCTTGATCAGGCCGAGGCTCTTTCGACTGCTCCGACGGAGAAGCAGGCGATTACGTTTTTGCGCGGGGCGATGTTTGAACGGGAAAAGAACTTCGAGGCTGCTGAACAGCAGTTCCGGAAGATTCTGAGTGCTGAGCCGAATAATCCCGGTGCGCTGAATTATCTGGGATATATGCTGGCTGATCGGAATGTCCGTCTGGAAGAAGCCCAGCAGATGATTTCGAAGGCATTGGATGTGGATCCGGGCAATGGCGCTTATCTGGATAGTCTTGGGTGGGTGCATTTCCGCCTGAATAAGCTGGACCAGGCTGCGGGGGAACTGCAGGAAGCGCTTTCGAAAGCGCAGAAGGATCCTACCGTTCACGACCACCTGGCGGAAGTTTACTTCAAACAGGGCAAGATCAAAGAGGCTATTCAGCAGTGGGAAGCTTCGGTCTCTGAGATGAAGGGTGCTGCGCCGAGCGAGCAGGATCCGGAAGAACTGGCCAAAATCACTAAGAAGCTGGAAGGCGCTAAGGTTCTGGTTTCCCAGAAGAAATAACTGACTGCGGCATTCTGTTCGCTGAAGGAAAAACGCGGCCGCCGGCCGCGTTTTTCCTATTTGGCCTCGCCGGAGGAATCTGTGGGTCGCTGATACGTTCGAATGGTGGCCGGAAGCTCGGCTGGCGTGGCCGGCGAACCCGATGCCAAATAGCGCGGCTTCAGCTTTTTGCGTTCGTAGCCCGTTCGTTTCTTCGCGCCTGAAATCTGCACTTCGCCGCAAGAGGGGGAGAGCGCCACGCACCGAGACAGACAACGCAAGGGCACCGAAGAGCAGAGTGGCAACAGACCTGGTCTACATAGAGATTCGATGAGTATATCGCTACGTGGCGCGATCGAGTGCGCGCAGCGATTTTGGCTGCCTCATCCATTTCGCCGAGGTACCGCCGCATTTCAGGAGTTGAGCAGTAAAACCAGCTTTTGGCTATCGCTGAAGGGACGGGCGAGGATTACGAGCGCTACCACCCGCCCGAGATTTCGGGTCGATGAAGGTTTACGGAACGATGCTTCGCAAGACTGTGCGCCCAAGTGGGAATCCGAGTTCTCCGCTCTCAAGCCTTCAACAGT
>JAUZEU010000759.1 GCA_030838885.1 Bryobacterales bacterium
AAGAACTCTCGACTGATTTGAAAAAATGTCTTCCCAGCAGAGGCCTGATCAGAGCCAGCAACACAGCGAGAACAGCCATTCGCTCAAGGACGAAAAGCAGCCTGTGGGAGCTGAAGAACATTGCGTAAGTCATCTGGGGAGTGGGAGATTTAGTAAGGAGTGGGAGATTTAGCTGCCAGTCGTCGTGCAAACAGATTGCCTTCGGCAGAGCTCAGGTCAGCAGCCATGAGGTCTTTTTTACATTGCGCGGACGGATAGTGCATACCCGTACTCCCGCCTCCTCAGGAACCGAAGTTGCTGGTAGCCGTCGTGCAATGCACAAGTCGATGGCAACGACGCTGCATTCGATACGGCCGGCTCTTTTCGCCCTTGTAGCTGGTCTTGTTTCCGGCCTGCAGGGCTTCTCTCAGAATCTCGGCACAGCACCTCCGATCAGCATTGACTGGACGGACCTCTACAGCGCGTATCGTTTGCCTCCGTTGCGCGATCGCGCGAGCGATCCACTGGAACGTACGGCCCTAATGCTGAAGGTCGTGAAGCGGGCCAATTCATTGAACCTTACGAACCGCTCAGCCACAGACGCGTGGGGTCGTGCTCAGGTTATGTTGCAGGATCTGACGAACGCCGCCCCGGTATCCCGCAGCCAACCTATACTGTTCAGCGGTACAACGTCCTCAGAACTGAACCGCCTGCTGGTTAACCCGGACACAACGTCTGTTTATGTTGCCAGCAGCAGTCTGAATGTAGATGAACCTATTCGGATAGCGCACGACGGCGTTCTGCTTGACCTGGGGTCGGCAACCCTCAACCCCGTCGGCCTGTATCCATATTTGTTACGGCTCGAAAGAGTATCAAATGCAGAGATAGCGGGAGGCCTGGTCACCAGCGGCGACTCCGGAGTCCTGATCAGCCAGGGCGCCCATATTGTCATTCGAGGCATGAAGCTTAGAGGCCTTAAGGCTGCCGGTATTGTGGTGACTCATTCAAACGGAGTCGTGATTCGTGATAACGCCATCGCCGGCTCCGGCGGAGCATCGGTGGTCCTCCATGTAGGCACATATTCAAGCTTAGTGGCACGGAATGAAATCATTGATAACACTGGCTGGTCGAACATGGCAGCCGGCATTGTTGTAACTGACCGCGAGGTGGATGTAACATCCGGACCCGGATCTCTCCTGGGACCGGGTGGTTATTGGGTGGTTTCTCAGACCATGTCTCAACGTATCAATCCTCCGCATGATAACGTCATTGCTCTTAACCACCTTGCGTCTAACAATTCTTCGGGGGTGTACCTGGACGGTGCAGTGGAGAATGTTGTTGTATCTAACATTGTTGAACGTAATGGGAAAGAAGGTATTTGCCTGGACAACGGCTCCACGTCTAATGTGGTGATACGAAATGTGGTCCAGCAGAATGGTAACCGCTGGGGCCAACCGGACTATGTGCTGGCCCAGGATTTTGTGGCGGGTCTCGGGCGCCTTCAGGACGGCACGGCAGCTGCGAAGGTCCCCGGCATCTCGGTTGACAACGCGCTGTACAACGTGATTTATTCCAACACGGTGTCTCACAACTTCGGCGGCGGAATCAAAGTTGTTCGTACCGGCTACTACAACCTTATTGGAGCGAACACAATCGTCGGCAATAATGACGGCGCGAGTTCGAGATTCCATTTTTTCGGGATTGACCTGGGTGCCGCTGCGCTTGACGCCGCGTCCGATGAGCTCGATGGCGGCCCCAGCCGTGGAAATATCGTCTTCTCAAACTTGATTCGGGGTAACCATTTTTCGGGAATCTACTTCGATAACGATTCCGATCAGAACGATATTTTCGACAACGTGATCATGGACGCACAGCGGTGGGCACTGGAATCAGTAAAGTCTATGCCAAACAGCTCATTGAACAATCTGACAAATCTCGCCTCAAGGAATATCAGCTCGGGTCTGTCGCCCGCTCTGATAGGTGGCAGGATCAATCCGTAAGTCGGATTGATCAATTCCGGTCGCGCTCTCCGGCTCCGTCAGGCTCGGCACACACTTCGTTTATCGCACAGCCCCTTGTTAACGCCCCTTTGACACCGGGTTCCAAATGAAATAAAGTTTTTCAACACAATCAGCTTCCAAAGGTGTCTTTATGATCTGTTTAGGTCTTCGCAAAATTTGTTTCGCCGTCCTTTTCGCCGCGGCTGCCGCGTTGTCCGCGCCCCAGGCATTCGCCCAGGCGGTAGCTGTCGGCGAAATCAACGGGACTGTTACAGACTCTACCGGTCAAATCCTCATCGGAGCGCAAGTGAAGGCCACCGAAACCGACAAAGGCCAGCTTCACAGCGGGACCACGGATACCACCGGGCGTTATTCCTTCCCCAACCTTCCCACTGGCCCGTACAGACTTGAAGTCAGCGCGCAGGGCTTCAAAAGCTACGTCCGCAATGGCCTCGTGTTACAGGTCGGAAACACAATTGAAGTGAACGTCACTATGCAGATCGGCTCGGTCGCTGAAAGCATCGAAGTGACCGCGAACGCGGCGATGGTCGAAACCAAGGAAAACTCGATTTCGCAAGTCATTGATCAGCGGCGCATTATTGAACTCCCCCTCAACGGCCGCAACCTGACCCAGCTTCTTACCCTGACCGGCGGGGGCAGCACGGCACCGGCCGGCGATCTCACAGGTTCGAAGAACATGCAGGGCTCGAATGGCTCCGGAACATTCTCAGTGGCGGGCAGCCAGGCGAACGGCGTCAGCTACCTGCTTGACGGCGGCGACAACAACGACTCGTTCAGCAATGTCAACCTCCCCATTCCCTTCCCGGACGCCGTACAGGAATTCAGCGTGCAGACGAGCGCCCTCCCGGCACAGTATGGCCTCCACCCCGGTGGCGTGGTCAATATTGTGACCAAGTCCGGCAGCAACGCCCTCCATGGCGACGCTTTCGACTTCCTCCGCAACTACAAATTCAATGCCCGCCAGAAGGCGACCAACACCCGTGACTCTCTGAAGCGCAACCAATTCGGTGGCGTCGTTGGCGGACGCATCATAAAGGACAAGCTCTTCTTCTTCGGTGGGTATCAGCAGACTGTGCAGCGCAGCAACCCGGCGGGCACTCAGGCTCACGTGGTGACCGCCGCGACCGCCGCAGGCGATTTCAGCGGCTGCCCATCGACAGTTCAACTGAAAGATCCCAATAACAACAACGCACCATTCGCAGGAAACAAGATCCCGACCAGCCGCTTCGACCCCGCAGCGGTTAAACTGCTGGCCTACGTCCCGGTTTCCAGTGACCCATGTGGCCTCACGCTGTATGGTCAGCCTTCCAACAACCCGGACTACCAACTGATCGGCCGCGTCGACTACATCATCAATGAGAAGCACAACATCTTTGGCCGCTACTACCTCTATAACTACACGGCGCAGAGCTTCTTCGACGGCAAGAACGTGCTCACCACCGGCCCCAACCCCGGCAACAAAGACCGCTCCCAAACCGCCACTTTTGGTGACAACTACATCATCAGCCCCAACCTGGTCAATTCCTTCCACCTCACATTCAATCGCCGCGCGGATAACCGGGGTTCCGCCGACAATTTGTTCGGCCCCAAAGATCTGGGTATCAATCTGTTTCAGAACATTCCAAACTACATCCAGATCACGGTCAGCAACTACTTCAACGTCGCTTGCGGCACATGTGCCCCTGGCTACTTCAATGTGAACAACTACCAGTTGTCAGATGACGTCAACAGGGTTCTCGGCAAGCATCAGCTCGCCTTCGGTTTTGACTTCCGTAAGGAGCAGTTCAACTCCACCAATAATCAGCAGTCCAACAGTCAGATCACCTTCAGCGGTAGCACGGTAGCAGCCAACCACAGCACAGGCGACTCGCTCGCGGACTTGCTGACAGGCCATATGAGCGGGTTCACTCAGGGCAACGCGCTGTCAGACTACATGCGCCAGACAGTCTTTGCTCTTTATGCGCAGGACACTTACCGCGCCACCTCGCATCTCACGTTCAACGTCGGGCTCCGCTGGGAACCCGAACTGCCTGCGTATGACAAGCAGGACCGAGGCAACCAGTTCTCCCTGCCGGCCTATCTTGCCGGAACCAGGACGAGCGACCCGCGCTATCCCAACGCCCCTGCTGGCTTGCTGTTCGCGGGCGATAAGCTCAACACGCACGGCCACCAATTCACCGAGAACCACTGGGCGACTATGTCCCCTCGCGTCGGCCTCGTTTGGGACCCAACGGGTGATGGCAAACAGACCATCCGATCCGCATTCGCTCTGATCCACGATTCGATGGAGCTTTTCTATCCTGAGCGCTGGACCACCAACCCGCCGTATGCCTCTTCGGTCGCGCTAACCAACCCGACCTCCACGTTTTCGAACCCCTGGTCCACCACTCCGGGTGGCAGTCCTTTCCCCGGCGCTGCGATTTTCCCATCGTCCGGTGTCTACGTGTCTATTCCGCCCGACGTCAAGGCGACTTACATGATGCAGTGGAACCTCAGCTATCAGCGCCAGCTTTCCAGCGATTGGCTCGCCACCATCAACTACCTCGGCAACCGCACAAATCACATCCTCGCTGCCCGGGAAATCAACCCGGTCAATCCCGTGACCGGGCTTCGCTTCCTGACGGCTCTCAATCCCACGCAGGGCGCGGCGTACGCATCCATCGTGCAGACTGATGACGGCGCCACTTCCAACTACAACGGCCTGCTGCTCTCTCTCAACCACCGGTTCTCGAGCAACTTCACCATGCTGGTGAACTACACCTGGTCCCGCTGCATGAGTACCTACGATTTCGGCGGCGAACTGGCTGGCAACAACTACCAGAACCCGAATGATCGTAATGCTGATAAGGGGCCCTGCAACTACGATCGCCGACAGATCTTCAACACCTCGGCGGTCGCGTCAAGTCCCGGCTTCGGTTCCGGCTTCCTGCACATCGCCACCATGGGTTGGCAGCTCTCTCCCATCGTCAGCCTGAACGCCGGCCAACCGCTCACCATTACAGACGGCGGAACGAATGTCTCGCTGACATCGGTCGGCGCGGACCGCCCGAATACTGTACTGACAACAGGCGTCCTGCCGCACACACAGGCGTCCTGGTTCAATCAGGCAGCGTTCGTGCAGCAGCCGGCCGGCACGTTTGGGAATACCGGGCGCGATTCCGTTATCGGCCCTGGTTCCATCAGCTGGGATATGTCTCTGAGCCGTCAGTTCAGGTTAAAGGAACGTTACCGCTACGATGTCCGGGCGGACTTCTTCAACGTTATGAACCACGCCAACTGGAGCAACCCCGGTGTCAGCATCACCAGCGGAACAACGTTTGGGAGAATTACAAGCTTCGGTTCGCCTCGTTTGATTCAGCTTTCGATGAAGCTGTTCTTCTAGACAACGGAGCACTTCGTTTACCCCGGGCCGCTGTTCTCCGCAGAGGAGTCGGCGGCCTTTGCCATTGCTTTCCATCAGCCTGCGATGGCCTTGTCGCCCGACCGGCCAATTCCGTGCGAGCGTTGCATTAGCGGCGGGACCGAGTATGGCCGCCTGGATCCGGCCCTTCCCGCCACCGGATTACCACTACGGATCGCCCCGGAGTTCTGTAAGTACCTTGCTCTCCGGATTCATCAGGCCGCAATCTGGAACCAGCCTGGCTTCAGCCAACGGCACTGTCTCCCGCCACGTCCGCGGACCATAAGGATCAGTAATGAAATATTCGCGTTCCGCCCTTTCGCTTCTTGGAGCGATTGGCATGAGTAGCTGTGCCTGGGGGCAAACTTCACCAGACCCGGCACCCCCCACAACGCTGCCCGGAAAGATTCAGCTTAGCGGTCTGATCGATGGCTACTATAGTTTCAACAATAACCATCCGGCGAGCCGCTTCAACACGCTTCGGAACTTCGAGGTGAAGGCGAATCAGTTCTCGCTCAATATGGTGAAGCTGTCATTGACGCGCACTACGGAACCGGTCGGGTTCACGCTGGACGTGGGGTTTGGAAGGGCATGGCAGATCTTTCACGCGACGGACCCCGCAGGCACTGACGTCGTGCAGTACATTCCGCAGGCCTACGTCAGCGTGAAGCCCAATAACTGGGGTGGCTTTCAGTTCGACTTCGGCAAGTTCTATACGTCGGCGGGCGCGGAACTGACGGAGAACAATCTTACCTGGAGTTATGGGCGCGGCTACCTGTACACGAACGGGCCTTACTATCATTTCGGCGCCCGCATGACAAAGCCGCTGAACGAGCACTTCGCGGTTGGCCTGCAACTGGTCAATGGCTGGAACAATGTGGAAGACAACAACAGCGGGAAGACGCTCGGCCTAACGACAGCGTGGACGGGGAAGAAAATCTCCTGGTACAACAGCTACTACGCGGGCCCGGAGAAGAACAACACCAGTGCAGGCTGGCGGAACTTCTATGACACGGTTCTGAACCTGAACCCGTCAGATAAAACCAGCTTCTACGTGAATTTCGACTATGGGCGCGAGAACGAAGCATTCGGTGTTAAGAACAATGCGATGTGGGTTGCAATCGGAGTAGCCGGCCGGGTTCAGACCACGGAGCACACCGCACTCTCGGCCCGTTATGAAAACTACGACGATCGCAACGGTTTCATTACGGGGCAGTCTCAGAGTTTGAACAGCTTCACTCTTACCGGCGAATACAAGTTCGTGCAAGGTCTCTTGTCGAGGCTGGAATATCGCAGAGACTGGTCCGACAAGCCGTTTTTTGAAAGGGGAGCCCTGGGTCAGAGCAAGAATCAGGACACGCTGACCCTTGGCTTTGTGGCCTTCTTCGGACCCAACTGATTGAAGGCGCAGCCAGTGTCCAAACCCTGCATTCCGGTTTGGACACTGGCCCACAGCGCTGTCATCTAATGTGACGATCCTGCCTGAACCTGCATCCCCGCCTGTTGATAAGCGCCCAGAGGATTCTTGTCGCGATAAAGCTTCAGCGCCTCACCCCATTCGATAAACACCCGGCCGCCCTTCTGCTGACGTTGATGCTGCCAGTTGGACAGAGAGTCCAGACAGGCGTCATCGACATAATCGAGGTCGCGAAGATGGACGTGCGTCTCGCCCTCGAACGGAATCGTCTCCAGCTTGTCGCTGAACGCCGGCAGGCGCAGGAATGTGGCCGCTCCTTCCAGATATACATCTGTCCGAATGCCGTTTGCATTCGGAACGATTCGCATTCCGAAGTGCGTTCTGGCATACACGACCTTACAGATCGAGAGCGCCAGACCGAGGAGTATGCCCTTCAGCAGATCCGTTGTGACAATCCCGATGAGAGTGGCCGCGTAAATCACAACGGGCGCGCCACCGTAGCTGAGCAGGCGTTTCACATTCTGTATATTCACCAACTTCCATCCTGTGTAGACCAGGACGGCCGCAAGACTCGCGGTGGGAACCATGCGCAAGAGCCACGGCACGCTCGCTACCAGCACCAGCAGCCAGAGGCCGTGCAACATGGCTGAAAGCCTGGTTTTCGCGCCTGCGTTCACGTTGGTGGCGCTGCGGACGATAACCCCGGTCATGGGCAGCGCCCCCATCAGCCCGCACAGCGTGTTGCCGATTCCCTGTGAAATCAGTTCGCGATTGTAGTTAGCCTTTGGACCATCATGCATCTGATCCACCGCAGCCGCGGAGAGCAGCGTTTCAGCGCTTGCGACGAACGCCACAGTCACTGCCAGAAGAAGAATGTCGGGCGAGATCAAGCCGGGAAGCTGAGTGATGTCAAGAAGGGTGATCGCACCCAGAAAGCCATCATCGATATTCACGCGGCGAATCGGCAGAGACAGCGCGGCGGTGGCGGCTGTGGCAACGGACACGGCTATCAGGGCGCCTGGAATCCACTTGAGTTTCTTCGGCGCAAATTTGGTCCATAGCATCAGGATGACGATGGTTCCCACGCCGATGCAGGCAGCGAGATGGTGGGTTGTTCCATCCGCGGGGATCAGAGCTTTCGAGATCGACGAGGGGATGGACAGCAGATTTTGCAGCCCGTTCTCACGAGGCTTATCATCTACCATCACGTGGAACTGGGCTCCGAAGATAAGAATGCCAATGCCCGCCAGCATGCCGAATATGACCGACGGCGCTATCGACCGGAATGCTCGTCCGGCACGAAGCAGACCGGCGGCAATCTGGAAGAGGCCGGCAATTGACACAACTATCCCGAGCGTTTTCAGGCCGTGTTTCTGTACGATCTCAAATACGAGTACGGCCAGGCCAGCAGCCGGACCACTCACCTGAAGGGGGCAACCTGAGAAAGCGCCTACCAGGAGACCGCCAACAATTCCCGTGATCAGGCCTGCGGCCGGAGGTGCGCCGGACGCAATTGCAATTCCCATACACAGCGGGAGCGCGACGAGAAAAACCACAACGGACGCGAGTAAATCTTGTTTTATAGTTTCCAGATTCATGGGGAGGACCTCGAATAAAGCGGCCTTTACCCAGAGCTTGATGCACAGACCGTTGAAGAACAATATCACCCCGGTAATTCGGTTCGATCCGTAGCCTTGTTCTGTATAAGAGGCGGTTTTAGCTTGCCAGCCGGGCTTCGAATGGCGTTTACTGCGAATAAGGGCGCGCCAAACTTCGGCAGGCGAGCGCGCCGGGGCCCCGAAATTCTTCGCATCTGTAAATATGAGAACACTGATCGCGCAACCACCGCCAGTCGCCGCGCCGAACTTGCGGCAGCGACTGCGGCACGCATTGGAACACGCCGCCCATCTGCTTCCGGCACAGGGACCGATCGGAGTCTTTATTCATCACAACACCCTGCACGCGTTTCAGCACATGCGGTTTGAAGAGGCCGTCGTCGCGGCCTCCGAAGTCTACGGTACGCAACCTTTCATGACGGAGCAGGCGTACCGGGAGCAGTTCTCCCAGGGTCGCATCACAGCCGCCGATGTTGCAGCCGTCCTGGAGTATGAGCCGAATGAGCCGATTCTGCACGGGCGACTGGATCGCCGGACTCTGCGCCATGAATTGCTCTGTGCGGGCCCGCGCTGCTTTGACCCATTAACGATTCAGTGGCATGTGGAAGAAACGGATATGTCTCGCCGGTTTCGATCCGACCTGAGCGCAATCACCATGTCCCGTCTGCTTCCGGCTTCGGCGGGTCCGGAGGAAGCGGAAGTCCGCGCTTTGTTCGCCGCCTGCACGCGCTTACCGTCGCAGCGCTCCCACACGCGATCTGCGCGGTTGGATGACCGGTCGGGCCTGGACCCGGATGAGCATGTGCATCCACTGCTGATCCGGCTTTGCGCCGCATATCTGGATCAAGGTATGGCGTACTGGCCCATGCCGGACCGTCACCGTGGCTTTCTTGACGCGGTTCGTGTTCTGCTGTCGCGCAAATGGGCACTCTTTCCTGCACACCTGGACCAACTCGCAGCGGAGTTCCGCAGGCAACATGAGGCAGCATCCGGCGCTGAAGCGGTTGTGCTTGAAATGCTTCAGCGACTCGGGGTTGCTGCAGACGACTTCGATAGCGCCGTACAGGCGGAACTGCTGCTTTTACCCGGTTGGGCGGGCATCATGTACAGGCTGGAGATAGAGCCCGAACTCGCACCCCACCGCCAGCTGCGATGTTCGCTCATGGAGTTTCTGGCGGTGCGCCTGACGCTCAAGGCTGTTGCCGCTGCGAGTCTGGCCAGTCGTTACGACTTACGGGATGAGAAGCGGGACCTTGTGCTGGCCGGCTCATTCACTTTGGCTCAAGCCGCTGCCCGATTCGATGCCCTGCAGATCCTCGGCGTCGGAGTGCGGGAAATGGGGTCGCTGAGCCACGCTGCGCTGGAGCATCTGATTAAAGAGATTGACAGCTTCGATCAGGGTGAACGCCGGCGATTGCTCCATCTCGCCTATGAACGCAATCACGAGGCTGGGATCCTGAAACCGCTGGCTCTCTACCGACGCGAAAAGGCTGATGCGGCAAACGACCGCAATCGCCCCACCGCGCAGATATTCTTTTGTATCGACGAACGCGAAGAATCCATGCGCCGCCATATTGAGGAAATCGCGCCCGATATCGAGACGCACAGCGCTGCGGGCTTCTTCGGTGTCGCCATCGATTACGCCGGTATCGACGATGCCGACGGCGTGGCACTGTGCCCGGTGGTCGTCAAGCCCCAACATGCGGTTCGGGAACGGCCTTTCGAGGAGCACAAGTTATTACATCAATCGCGGCGTGCCCGGCGGAAGATCGGGGCCGCTCTCACGCAACATACCTCTGTAGCCTCTCGTTCACTGGTGCGTGGTTG
>JAUZEU010000767.1 GCA_030838885.1 Bryobacterales bacterium
GAGGATGTCGAAAACATCATTTTGAAGCTTCTGCAGGCGGCTGACGGAGACGTGCAGCGCTGCCAGCAGGGGATTATTTATATCGACGAGATCGATAAGATCTGCCGAAAGGATGAGAACCCTTCGATCACACGTGATGTGTCGGGCGAGGGTGTGCAGCAGGCGCTGCTGAAAATTCTGGAAGGCACGGTGGCGAATGTTCCGCCACAGGGTGGTCGCAAGCACCCGCATCAGGAATTCACGCCTGTGGATACCACGAACATTCTGTTCATCTGCGGGGGCGCTTTCGTCGGTCTGGAAAAGATCATCGCGCGGCGTGCCGGCAAGAAGTCGATGGGCTTCCATCAGGATGAATCGAAGACCGAGCAGGCCAAGACGGTGGGGATCAGCGACCGGCGCGATATCGATATGCTCCGGTACCTGCAGCCGCACGATCTGATCAAGTACGGCTTCATTCCGGAATTCATCGGGAGGCTGCCTGTGGTAGCTACGCTGGAGGATCTGGACAAAGCGGCGCTTGTGCAGATTCTGAATAAGCCGAAGAACGCGATTATCAAGCAATACCAGCGGCTTTTCGAGTACGAGAACGTCCGGCTGCGGTTTACGGATGACGCGCTGGATGCTATCGCCGCCCTGGCGCTGGAGCGTAAGGTGGGAGCGCGTGGTCTGCGTATGATTATCGAAGATCTGATGCTCGACCTGATGTACTTCCTGCCTTCCTATAAGAAGGTGAAGGAATTCCAGGTCACCCGCGATATGGTGCTGAGCCAGAAGATCAGTCTGACGCTGCTCGAAAAAGCCGGATAACAAATCAGTGGTGCGAGGGTGAAGTGCGAGATGCTTCACCCTGTGCCTCTGCCACATAAGAAACTCCTCCGAAAAGAACAAACCTGCGGGCCGTTCGTGCGTATATCTCTGCATGAAAGCCGCGCTCATTCTGCTGCTCATTTTGGTTCCTGTGTTCGCCGATTCGGACTGGCGTTGGGAGGCTCGTGCGGCCCGGGTGCAAGCCCGTCGCGCCAGCTTTGAAATGCGGCGTGCGCAGCGCGAAGTGGCGCGCGACGTCCGGCAGGCGCAGATCGAAGCCAGGCGTGAGGCGCGCGAGGCCGCGAGGGAGGCCAGGCGTGCAGCCAGGCAATTCCGCAACGATCTCCGAAGCGACATTCGGACCTTCTGAAAACCGCTGCCATGGGCGAGGTGTAGCCTAGAAGCAGGGAGGCTCATCTATAAGGTGGCAGATCTATGAAATCCTCGAATCCGGTTCTCAGTAACAACGTTTACGATGTCAGGGCCCAGCATGTCGGCTACGGCCAGGGCATGACGATTTCGGGAACTATCAACAAGGCCGGCATTCTGATGTTCCTTGTGCTGCTGTCCGCCGCATGGACGTGGATGCAGTTCTTCGCATTACAAAGGGATGCGGAGTTCGGCGCGCCTGTGAGCACCGGCGCGATTGGCGGCTATCTTATGCTGGGGGCGTTTGGCGGCTTTATTGTCGCCATGGTGACTACGTTCAAGAAAGAGTGGTCGCCGATTACCGCGCCCATTTACGCGCTGCTGGAAGGGCTTTTCCTGGGCGGGATCTCCGCAATGTTCGAATTGCGATTTCCGGGAATCGCGATCCAGGCGGTAGCTGCCACTTTTGGTACGTGTTTCTGTCTGCTGCTGGCGTACCGGTCGGGGCTGATTCGCGCAAGCGAGAAGTTCACGCTGGGCATTGTGGCCGCCACGGGCGGGATCGCAGTGGTGTACTTCCTGAGTATGATTCTGGGCTTTTTCCACGTTCAGATTCCCGGGATATTTGGCAGCGGGCCGGTGGGAATTCTGTTTAGTCTTGTCGTGGTAGTGGTGGCGGCGCTGAATCTGATTCTCGATTTCAGCTTCATCGAGCAGGGCGCACAGAAGGGAGCTCCCAAGTACATGGAATGGTACAGCGCGTTTGCGCTGATGGTGACGCTGGTTTGGTTGTACCTGGAGATGTTGCGGTTGCTTTCGAAGCTCAGAGGCGACGACCGGCGCTAGTGGTTGTCGTAGTGGTTTCTTGTCAGGGATTAAAGAGGCGGGGGTCGGCGGGTATTGCCTGGAAGGGCTGATCGTCGGCTTCCGCTTTAAAAATGTCGTTCAGGGGCATTGCTGTTGCCACGCTCAGGTTCAGGGGCGGCACATGCAGCAGATTCAGGATGGTTTTTAGTAAACCGGCGGAATCGGAGTTAGTGTGGGTCACATAGTTCTGCCGGACCCAGGGTCCAGCGGCCAGTAGCACGGTTCGGTGTGAGTCGATGTGATCCAGACCGACTTCCGACGTATTCTCCGTCACGAAGACAACCATGTTGCGCCACTCGGGTGTTTGTGAGAGGTGTTGCAATATGCGTCCGACCGCGAGATCGTTGTCGGCTATGTAGGACGCCTGGTAGGGGAAGCTCTCGCGATCGGGCCCGGTATGGGGCACGCCATTCGGCAGCCGCATATAAAGGAGTGGGGGTAATGGCTTCGCTTTTCCAAGTTCGGCGATAAAGTGATCGGCACGCAGCTGGTCGGTCAGGCTTTCGTCAGGCTCCTCGAACCGCTTGTAATCCACTCCACGAGTTTTCAGGTGGGCCCAGAGGTCGCCGGGTCCGGTTCCTTCGCGCGTGATATGGAAGTTATCGCTGAACGCCCACCGGCGTGCAATGGCGTGCTGGTTCGGGGTGATGGCGACGTCTTTGACGCTGAACCGGCGGCGATGCCCGTCCGCCAGACCGCGCATACCGAAGCGCGCGAGCTGTGGTAAGGCCTGGACGCGCCTGTTCTGAGGATTCGCCGCTTCCCGTATATCGCCCAGAATTTCGTCAAAGGAGGCATTGCCTTTTTCGATCAGCACCACGTGCCTGATCGCTTCGGGTAGCGGTGGGATCCGGGTATCCGGTGGCGGCGCGGTGAATCCGTTCGCGGCGTAGACGGTTTGGGTCAGCTTTGCCAACTCAGCGACGGAGGGGATCACGAAAGTCGACACGGAGCCTCGGTGCAGCATCGGCGCTTCCCCCATTTCCAAGAGGGGACGTCTCAGGTTGGGGCCAGTGCCACGACCCAGGAAGTTGGTGACATAGACCCGGTCTGCGGCGATTGCGACGCGCTGCGGCTCCCACCCGACCGGAATGTGTCCGATTAGTGTCCCATTGGGTGGGTCAGCTGTGTCGATTACACCCACTGCGTTGATGCCGGCTTCGGTCACCAGCAGCCATTTGGTCAGTGGATCGTACGCTATACCACCAGGCCGGATGCCACGATGGGTCTCCAAGGAATGGATTCGCAAAGGCATTTCGCTCAGTATCTTACGCTCGGTAGCAGAAACAATAGTGATACTGTCCTCCCGCGCGTTCGAGATATAGACGCGGTCACCGACGGCGAGGAGGGCGGAATCCGCAGCGGGGAATCCTTCGTCGCCGATCCACTTCTGAAAGGCTGGCTGAGCGGGAGCGCGGACGTCAACGACTCCGAGTGCACCGCCGGAACTTGTAACATAGACGGTATTCCGGTCGGGCGAAAGCGCTATGGAGTGAAGGGGACGTCCTGTTGAGACAGAGGCGACCAACTGCCCCTTCCTGGCATCCACGACAGCGACCCGGGAATTGGACTGATCTACTACATAGAGGATGCGGCGGTCGGGATCGAAAGCAAGGTCGCCCGTAATGCTGTTTTTCCACTCGTTTTGATTCAGATCGACAATCTTTTCATGGCTTCCGGTCTTGGTGTCAAGCAGCCGCACCTTCCCCGAACTGCCCTCCGAGAGCCATACTGTGCGCTCCGTATTAAAAACGACCCCGCCTGACACACCTTTCCAATCCGGGTCCGCCGCTTCGGCGAAAGTGCTGTTCGGAGTGCGCGCCCACACATGCCGAACGGTCCAGGAACTCTTCAACTGATCGATTAGTGTGATTCCGAACCGCTCTGGCCCGGTATTTGCAGTACAGATAGTACCATTGGGTCCGGTACTTATACCAAACGCTCCTGGGCCTGTTTCAATTTGTACCCCCGAGGGCTGGAGGACACGTCCGCCGGGAAGAATCGTACCCAAACTGCCGATTTGAGGGTATCTCTGGTCAGCGGGAGTACGAAATTCTTGCGCAGTGGCACTTTTATCCACCGAGGCAGTGAGTAGACCGGCTAGTACTGCCACCAAGGTGATGTGGGTGCTGGAGCTGACACCCGGAGGTCGCATATGTCTGTATTTTCCCAGAGTGCAGGCTCGGAATTCAGCAGGCAAGCGAGGGGCGAAACATCGTTTTGAAACCTCCGGATTCTTTGGCATGTTTTCTGGCACATCGCGTGCTATTCAAAGCACATCTGCAAAACGGGGCCGCCCGGAAGCGGTAAACTCTTTAGTACTGCAGGTACCATGCTGTGCTAAATTTGTATTAATTGTCACTCATTCATAAGGAGGGCGAAATGGGAAGTCCAATGCTGGCGCCACAGCAAAAATCGCTGGAAGATCCCCTGGCTCATCTGCCGTGCTCAACAATCGTCGAGTATCGTCGGGGTCAGGTCGTTTACGATCCGGAACAACCGTCTGAGAACCTGCTTCTCGTAATCGACGGGAAAGTGAAGGTCTGCCGTATAACCGACGATAACCGTCATGTGGTTGTGGACATCTACCAACCAGATGAGTTCTTTGGTGAGTGCGCATTTCTGGGACTCCCCAATCGTACCGAAATGGCTGTCGCGATTGAAAACACCAAAGTGATGGCGTGGACAATCGCGGAAATCGAAGAGATCGCAACGCGCCGGCCGAAGCTGGCCATCGCTTTACTGCAATTGCTGGTGCAACGTTCCATGGACTTCGGAAGCCGTATTGAGAGCTTCTCCGTGGACAACATTGCGAGGCGCTTGGCACGCTCTCTGATTCGCTTCTCCGAGCGTCTGGGGCATCAGGCGGACGATGGTTCCGTCCAGATGATTCCGTTCACCCATGAACTGCTTTCTCAATATGTGGGGACGTCGCGGGAAATCGTCACGCATTACATGAACCAGTTCCGTCGGCAGGGGTACCTGAGCTATTCGCGCAAGGGTATTCTGCTGCATCGGGATGCGCTCAAAGACTGGTTGCGGCAGGAAGCTTCGGCGGCCGCGTAGAGTGAAAGCAATTTAATGGTGGTGCTTATCCGGCAATGCGGATCAGCACCACCGTTATGTTATCCGGACTTCCCGCCGCATTGGCCGCCTCGATGAGATCGGCGCACTTTTCCGGCAGCGATGAGGCTGCGGTAAGCAAGACTCTCTCGATTTCCTCAGTTCCCACCACGCCGTGCAGTCCATCGCTTGAAA
>JAUZEU010000334.1 GCA_030838885.1 Bryobacterales bacterium
GCCGCCGCTGCGCGAGAGAAGAATTGATGTGCCGTTGCTGGCGCACTTCTTTTTGCACAAATACAACGAGCGGTATAACCGGGATGTCAGACTGACGGAGTCGGGTATCAAAGCGCTGAAGGATTACAGGTGGCCCGGGAACGTACGGCAGTTGCAGCATCTGATTGAGCGGCTGACGATACTGGCGCCAAATGACCGGATCGATGCGGAGTCTGTGCATGATGCGATTTCGTCTATGGAGTCTAAGGAAGGCGCCGGGGAGTCGCTGCTGGAGACCGAGAGCGATCAGATACGGCGCGTGCTGGCGGCTACAGGCGGCAATAAGAGCCGGGCGGCGGCGATTCTGGGGATTGAGCGGAAGACGCTGTATCGCAAGCTGGAGCGGATGAAGCTGTGAGTGCGTTGGCACGAGATAGCGCCACACTGCTAAAATCCATCTGAATGCAGCGTTTTCGTATCGGCGCGATCACCGACGAATTTTCCTCCGACATCAGCATTGCCGCCGCCGCAATGCACGAACTGGGCATGAAGGGTGCGGAACTTCGCGTGGTGGGCGGGAAAAATATTATGGATCTGAGCGACAGTGAAATCGCACAGACCATGTCAGTTCTGCAAGGGTATGGACTGGAGGTAGTTTCCATTGCCACCCCGCTGCTGAAGTGTTCTCTGCCTGATGCGCCGGAGGTGGATTCGAGGTTTCAGCAAGACATCTTCAATTCGAAGCACATGTATGAAGATCAGCCGCGTCTTGCGGAGCGCGCGTTTGAGATTGCGAAGCTGACGGGCGCGAAGATTGTGCGCGTGTTTTCGTATTGGCGCGTGGTGACACCGGAAGTGGTATTTGAGCGCGTGGTGGATGCGCTGCAGGAGCTTTCGGATAAAGCGGCGGGGCACGGGCTGATTATTGGCCTGGAGAATGAGCATGCCTGCAATATTGCGACGGCGCAGGAAACAGCGCGGGTGCTGGCGGCGATTGACCACGAGAATCTGCAGGTGGTTTGGGATCCGGCGAATGCTTATGTATCGGGGGAGAAGCCGTTTCCGACCGGATATCAGTTACTGGATTCAACGCGGATTGCGCATGTGCATGCGAAGGACTGCACGCTGGAGGGCCATAAGCCGGTGTGGGGTCCACTGGGTGAGTGCGATATCGATTGGCAGGGGCAGATGGATGCGCTGGCTGAGGATGGGTATAAGGGTTTTATTAATTTGGAAACCCATTGGCCGGGGCCGGGCGGAAATAAGTTTGAGGGCAGTAAGATCTGCGGGCGGAATTTGAAGAGGCTGGTTGAGAGTACGGCTCTATAGGCCTTTCAAGGTTACGAGAAAATATAGCCAGGATTCGGATTTGGATAAGGCAAGCGTCATCTCGAAACTGCGCGAGCACGAGGAGGAACTGCAAAGCGCCGGCATCAGGCGCTTGTCGCTGTTCGGATCGGTCGCGCGCGGTGACGCGAATGCACAGTCGGATGTCGATCTTATGGCAGAGTTCGACTCCGCGAGGCAATTCTCGCTGCTTGAAATGATTCACATTCAGAACCGCCTGACAAATATTCCTGGCGTAGCAGTCGATCTGGCACCAACGAAGTCGCTGAAGGATCACGTGCGGGAAAGAGCAGCGCGTGAGGCCGTGCCTGCGTTCTAAACCACCCGAGTCTCCGTTGAGCGACATCCTGGAATCCCTCGGCCTGATAGAAGAATTCACGTCCGGCATGGACTTTGATACTTTCGGTTCCGACTCGAAGACAATGGCGGCTGTAGAGCGGAAGCTGCAAATAATCAGCGAGGCTGCTATTCGGCTCGGACCGGAGGCTGAGGAACTGTGCCCGGGCCTGCCCTGGCGGGATATCCGGGTGATTGGGAACTGGCTGCGTCACGAATATCTGCGGGTTGAAGTGCAAACGATACGGAAGACGGCGACAAACGATCTGCCACCGCTCAAGGCCGCGGTGCTTCTGGCTTTGGACTCAGGGGCATCCGGGTTCGTGTCCTAAAATAGGAATCGCCGCTATGATATCCCGTGCTGAAGCTATCGATATGTTCAATTCCAACGACCTGATCGGGGTTGGAATGGAGGCTGACGCGATTCGGCGTAAGCATCATCCCGACGGAATTGTCAGCTACATCATCGACCGGAATATCAACTATACGAACTTCTGTACGGAGTACTGCAGTTTCTGCGCGTTCTACCGTCCGATGGGGCATAAAGAAGGCTACGTACTGCCGCGCGAGGTGATCTTCGACAAGATTCAGGAGACGCTGGATCTGGGCGGGACGGGGATGCTTTTTCAGGGCGGTCTGCATCCCGATCTTAACATCGAATGGTATGAAGATCTGCTGCGGGCTATCAAAGCGAAGTTCAATATCTGGTGCCATTGCTTCTCCGCTCCGGAGATCACGAATATAGCCGAAGTAAGCGGGCTTTCGCTGCGGGATACGATTGCTCGATTGCGTGATGCAGGGCTCGATTCGATTCCGGGGGGCGGCGCGGAAATTCTGGATGATGCGGTGCGGCACCGTATTTCGCGGCTGAAGTGCGGCACGCCGGAGTGGATTGACGTACATCGCACCGCGCATTCGCTCGGTATGCGGACGACGGCTACGATGATGTTCGGTTGCGGCGAAACGATCGAACAGCGCATGAATCACTTCGACATCGTGCGGCAAATTCAGGAAGACACGGGTGGATTTACCGCGTTTATTCCCTGGTCGTTTCAGCGGGAGCTGACTTCGTTAGGCCGCTTCGTCAAAGAAGAGGCGACTGCAGTGGAGTACCTGAAGACGCTGGCGATTTCACGGATCTATCTGGACAATATCGAGAACATCCAGAGTTCCTGGGTTACGCCTGGGCTGAAGACTTGCCAGCTTGGCCTGCGCTTCGGCGGCAACGATGTGGGCAGCATTATGATCGAAGAGAACGTGGTGTCAGCGGCGGGCACGCATCACCAGGCTACGGAAGAGGAACTGCGGCGTATGATTCGTGACGCGGGTTTTGTTCCGAAGCAGCGGGATACGTTGTATCGCACGTACTTTCTGAATTAACGCCAGAGGGTAATTACCAGGCCGCCGGCGACGATCAGCGCCCCACCGGCCATGATCGGCGTGGTCAGCTTGTCCCCGAAAACGACGATCCCCAGTATCTGCGCGACGATGAAGAACAACACCACG
This sequence comes from Bryobacterales bacterium, assembly GCA_030838885.1. Lineage (GTDB taxonomy): Bacteria > Acidobacteriota > Terriglobia > Bryobacterales > Bryobacteraceae > BOG-234. The sequence goes on from JAUZEU010000334.1 coordinate 3,169, forward strand.
TAGATCCCCAGAAGGCTTCCAAATGACCATGGCGGCCTGTTCACGAGCCAGCCGTAAGCGAACAACACAGCGGCGGCGCACAGATATAACACCAGGCGGTTCGCGAGCGTCCCGGCGTGCATGCCTTTGCGCACCAGCGCGTCGCCACCTGCTTCCAATAGCGCGCAAACCGCCAGAATCAGAAAAGCAGTGGAGCGGTTCACGTTCGGGCTACAGCGTACTTCACGGACTCCATAAGCCAATCCCCGTTTTCGCGGACCGCGCCCCGCAGTGTTTCCACCAGGCGCTCGCGGTTTTCATAGAGCCGGTGAGGTTCGCGTGCGTCATGCTTTTCCATCAGGGCTTTTACTACGAACGGCATCATCATCGAGTAGTCCGCCGGAAGGCTCTCGGTGGACTGCATGTAAGTCTCTTTGTCGACTTTTCCCCAAGTCACGGCTTCGGCCGGCGGGCACGATGAGAGCGAGCCATCGGTAATGGGGGCAGTTGTGATTTGGACGTC
>JAUZEU010000777.1 GCA_030838885.1 Bryobacterales bacterium
CATGGAGCAAACGCCTGCCGGGCAGTTCCGGTGCAGCACATGCGCCTCGATCTCCTCGCGGAAATGCTTCAGAGCGGTAGTAATCGGGTAGGGGACGAACTGCCCCAGACCGCAAATAGAAGTCTGCTCCATCGTTTCAGCAAGATCCGCTACCAACTGCAGGTCCGGCAGCGAACCCTTGCCCCGCGTCCAGCCCATCAGAATATCCACCAGCTTCTGCGACCCCACCCGGCATGGCACACACTTTCCGCACGACTCGTTTCGGAAGAAAACGATAGCATTCAAAGTCATGTCCAGGATGCAGCGAGTCTCGTCCACTACGACAATAGCTCCGGAACCAAGCATCGTTCCGGCCGCACGCATGGACTTGAAGTCCAGGTGCGTGTCTTTGAACTTTTCGAATGGAAGGAAACCCGATGCGGCGCCCGAAGGCGAAAAAGCTTTGACCTTTCTCCCACCGGCAGGGCCCCCGGCCAGCCCAAGAATCGCCTCCGAAACAGGGATGCCCATGGGAATCTCAAAAGCCCCGGGACGTTGCACATCCCCCGAGACACCGATGAATTTCAAACCGGCCGCACCGTCCCGTCCCTGGCTCTTAAACCAATCCACCCCATTCGCCAGAATTTGCGGCACGTTGGCGAACGTCTCCACATTGTTCAGCGCCGTCGGCTTCTGCCAAAGACCGACCGTCGCGGAATTCGGCGGCTTATTACGCGGTTCGGCGCGCTTGCCTTCAATGGCTTCCAGTTGCGCGCTGCCCTCGCCGCAGATATACCCGCCCGGACTGACAAAGATGTCCAGATGAAATGAAAGATCTGTGCCCAGAATCGAATCGCCCAACAGACCTTCCCGGCGACAGCTCTCTAGCTCCGCCCGCAGGATCGCCTCCTGCTCTTTGTACTCGTGGCGGATGTAGAGGAACCCCTTTTTCGCGCCGGTTACCAGTGCCCCCACAATGATGCCCTCGATCACCAGATGGGGCAGATGGGTCATGATGTAGCGATCCTTGATCGTGCCGGGCTCGCTCTCGTCCGCATTACACACGATATACTTCTCATCGCCCCGCGCCTTTTTCACGACGTCCCATTTGATGCTGGTGGGAAAACCGGCTCCCCCCATCCCGCCGAGGCCGGCGTCCTTCAACGTGGCGATCACACCATCCCAGTCGCGCGACTCGATCACATTCCGGAGCGCACCGTATTTCTGCTTGCCGCGATACGGTTCGGCAACCAATTCAACTGCAAGGCGATCCACAACCGGAACCGGCAGCTCGATGCCAGCCAGTTTTCCCTGAATGTGATTCTCGGCCTGCTCAAGAGTGATATTGCGGTACAGAACGTCGTTGATCGTGAGCGCCGGAGCGGAATCGCATTGTCCCAGACACGACCGGCGATGAACCTCCACCGCACGCTTGCCCATCTTTGCAAAACGCTGCTCCAGATCACTGAACAGTTCCTCGGATCGATAGAGATGGCACGCCATATCGGTGCAGACTTCCACCATTGCCTGGGCTGGCGGTGAGACACGGAATTCGGGGTAGAACTCCGCCACTCCATTGATTTGATAGAGCGGAATTTGCAGACTTTTTGCGAGTTCCTGGATCTGATCCGCGGGCAGGTATCCGTATTTATCCTGGATTCCCCGCATCTCGTCAAAAAGCAATTCGGTTCTCCCGCGTCAAATGGCCCATAAAAGCGTCAGGGTTTCAGGTTACAACAACTCTCGGGCTGTAAAAAAGATATCTAAAGGAAACGTTTTTTTAGTTTGCGTCACTATAACAGTACGGAGCATACTGGTACAAGACTCAGCAACAAGAGCCGTGATATGAAAAACAATCTGTGTAAACTTTTAATAACACTGGGCTTAGCCAGTGCCGGTCTGGTAGCGCAGACACGCGTGAAACCAAATCCGGAGGCGCCGCTAAAAAGCCAGCCTATTCAGCGGGCGCAGAATTGTTTGCCCTGTCATCAACGGCAATACGACGAGTTACGCAGTTCCGTCAAATCCGGCTATCGGAATGTCAGCCCGCTGTTCAATGGCCTTGAGACGTCCGCCAACATGATTAACGGCGGCCTGTTGCGGCCGGTATATGCGGATAGTACTAAAGTACTGCCAGATGGCACGAAATTGAACACGAATATGTTCACCACGCCCGTGCTCAAACAGATTCGCCAGGTTCAGGCCGGCTTCTGCTACACGTGCCACAGCCCCAACATCGAGCGCGGTGGCGACACGGATCCCAAGATGAAAGAGGTGCCCGAACTGGCCGGAGTTGGCCCTGACTTCCGTCCGGACCTGTTCCGTCCCCTCCGCGACTATCACATGGTGGATTCAGCCGGAAACCAGATCATCCCGGCTAAGATCGGTGACCAGCCGCCTCCCGGTGCAGGACCTTCTCTCGCGACTGCGGGAATCAGTTGCGACCTGTGCCACAACGTTGCGGGCCCAGATATGGACCGCAGCTTCCAGCGCGATGGCTTCGCGAACATGAGCATTAAGCTCAATCAGTCGATCGAAAAAGTCGGCCCGTTCCCATTCCCCGTGAACGCAAAGAATCAGTTTCACGTTTCCAGCAATGATCAGGGCAAAATCTCATTTCTGCGCAGCGGCGCGTTCTGCAACGCATGCCATGACGTCCGCCTGCCCGGCGGTGGACCTGGCGATCTGCAGCACTACGAATTCAACGCCAACGCCCAGAACCTCTTGTTCTTTCGTTTAGAGAACCTGAGCACGGAGTGGCAGATTGGCGCATACAACAGCACGGACAATCCCTTCGGCAAAGTGACCCGTTGCCAGGATTGCCATATGTCCCTCTTCCCGTTCGCGGGAACCTCGAATTACCAGGTCGGCTCGCTCAACATCACCAGCGCAACACCAGGAGTCTTCGCCCAGAATTACGCGGCAGTTCCCGGCATCTCGACCGACCAGGGTTACCCCCTCCCGAAACGTGCGGTCGTGGATCACCACTTCACCGGAACGGACGTGCCGCTGCTCAGCGCGACTGAACTCAGAAATCGTCTCGGCGCGGATTACCCGGATCCCTATGAAACGGGCGTTGACGAGTACGGAATTCCCAAATCCCTGGCAGCCCGGCGGCAGAAGCTGCTCGAAAACGCGGCGCGTATCGACGTGAGCAAAACGGACCCGCAGGCTGTTCTCGGTCACGAAATGGTGGTTCGCCTGGATGCTGTCGGTCTGTCGGGCCATCGCTACCCCGCCGGATTCTCGCAGGAGCGCACCGCTTACGTTCAGCTGAACGTTACCGACGACAACGGCTTTGTCCTCTATCAGTCAGGGTATGTCGTGGATAAGCCGCACCCTGATACTGGCGAACTGAAGCCCGATGGCAGCCTCGATGACGAGGATAACGAGCACATACACGCGGTGGTGGACGGCGGACACGCCGTGCCGGTGGGGACCTACACACCTGGGCCTGCGAACAACGGCTCCAAAAACCTGGTCTTCGAACTCGGTCCGGATAACGGTCCTGATGATCGCGTGTACTCGGGCGTGGAGTCGGGACTGGTGTTATTCCGCAACGAACTCACGGTAATTTATTTGCCCGGTCAGAGTCTGGGGCGAAATGACGCTGATGGTAAGCCCATGATCGCGCTCACGCCCCACTACGAAGAGACATTTAACGCTGCCACCGCGAACACGGTAGATAACTACCGGTCTCTGCAGCCGCTGGTACCCCGCCAGTTCCGCTACAAATTCACCTTGCCCACTCAGGAAGAGCTGGATGAAATGGGAGTGACGCTCAAGGCCCCGCTCCATATCCAGGCGATCGTGCATGACGAACACTTTCCTCCGGTCTTCGTTCGTTACCTGGCCAGGACGACCGGTCCCGACGGACCCGGCGGGGACAAGCAACTCGTCACCGAACAAACGATCGACACGTTCCTGAAGACCAACAAAAACCTGGCCGCATCCTCCACCACGGTTAGCCTGGCAGGTGCCAAATAATGAGAAATCATCTTTTACTAGCCGCGTCCGGCATTCTGGCTCTGGCGCCCTTCGCCAACGCCCAGACGCTCACCGGCGCTGTAAATACACCGGGGACTTACACTCCCGGCGTCACCTATCAGGCTGACAATCCGAACTACATGGTGCGCAATCCGTTCTACTTCGAAGGCAGGGTGGACTGGAATTTGCTCAAAATCACCACTCCTTCGAACACATGGGAATTCGTGCAGCGCGGCATTCACAACCAGGACGACCTCGAAGATAATCAGGCTGCCATTGCGGATTATCAAAAGGCGATCTCGCTCAACAACCTGCAGAACGGCACCTGCCAGATCTTCAGGACGGTCCCCGCCGTATCTCCGAATGTCGATCCCGCGCCCTGCATGTTCACTCCCCGCCTGCGTCTTGCCCATCTCTTAATAGAGGACCAGCCGGATGTCGCCATCGGCCTGTATGAAGAGGTTTTGCAGATTGATGCTTTGCGGCTTGGCGTCAATGCCCTGATCGCCGAAGCATATGAGATCAAGGCAAAGAAGGCCGCCGACGAAAAGTCGAAGGAAGCTTTCCTCGAAAAGGCGATTGAGGCGTTCGACGCGGAACTCGCCCTCTCTCCCGTAACGCCGGAATACGTCGCTCTGACGGGCGACAAAGCAAATAACGCACACGTTCACTGGTCCCTTGCGGAGATCTATGCGGAACTCGGCGACAAACACAAGCAGGCCGCGGAACTGCAGGCTTATCTGGACGCCACGCAATGGCACAGTGACACCTACGCCTGGCGTATCCCACTGGTCAAAGCGCGGCTCGCAAAGCTGGCACAATAAACTGCTGTTCATCCTCTGAAATGGTTGGAATTACCGAAGTACTGTTGTACAAATAAAGTCTGAATAAAAACATGCCCCGATTACCCGATGGCGGAAGATGCGCCAGGTTTCTGCTCTGTATGGCGCCTTTCTGCAGCGTATACGGACAGCAGACAAAGCCAGCCGAGCAGCCGATGAGTATCGGACAGGCGTGGGATAACCTCATGACGGGGACCGGAGCCGTTGCCACGGCGGCTCCCGACCCCGTTTTTCTCAACCCACAGGCAGCGCCAAAGAAGACGGATGTCGGGGAATTCCTCAACCATTTTTTCTTCGAAACACGCACCAACTACGAACGCTATCAAACGAATTTCACGGGAAACCCGACCTACTCCGGTGTCATCAATGCGCCTGATACCGGCACGTTCAATCCCGCCGGCATCCCGTCACCCGCCGCGTTTCAGCCCGGCTCCAATCGTGTGGAATCCTTCATCAGTCTGGGCACCCGTGGCTACGGTTCCGATCGGGTAAACACCCATTTCTCACTACGCTATCGCCAAGATCTGACAAAGACACTCGTCGGATCTCCCGCCGCCAATGTGGTGGAGACCTTCTACGGGAACCGCCTATGGGAATTTCTCGATGCCTCGGTCGAGATCAACAGTAAACCTACCGACGGAGCGCTGGCTGGCACCTCGCTTCAGTTCGGACGGCTCAATGTGTACGGCGCTGAACTGGCCTCTTTCGACGGCGCGTCGGTCACGCTGAACAGGCCCCGTTTCGACCTCACGTTGTACGGCGGGCGGCGCTTCTCGTTCTTCTCCGACCCGAAGCAGCGCAGCATTGCAGGCGCTAACCTGAACGTCAAAATCAGCCCGACCCTGTCGATGGAGTTGCAGACCCTCTGGTATATCAAGGGCTCGAACAAGCTCATCATACGGAAACGGCTGAGCGATCGCTGGCTGATCTCGTCCTACCTCCGGTCCTATGGGGGTTCCCCGACCGACTTTCATGTTTCCGGATTCTACTCTTCCGCGAACGGTCGCGACAGCCTGCGTTTTGGGTTCTTCCAGAAGCTCACTGGCCAGGATTACACATACGACTACACATCAGACGTAAGGGATCTTGCCGCGAAAAACCCGCTGTATCGCCTGTATCTCGGCCCGATTTCGCAGTACACGCAGATCAATGTCGATGCCCATCACCGCATTCTTTCGAACGTGCGGGCGGGTGCCGCGTTCGTCGTGCGGCGTCTGAATGACCGTCTCGATGCAGGCCCGTACAACACCTCTTTCGAAGACTATCGCTTCAACGGACAGTACTTCCCTTTCAGGAAAATCGAAACCTTCTTCGAGTATCACCAGCGCAACTCAGACCGCCTGAGCCCGCTGGGTGTTACCACCCTGGACGACCTGAGTTCCAGTGGCGAAACCAGCGTGAAAGATCTGACCGGAGAAATTCGGCGCGCTTTCGGCGAAGGCCGGTTCAGCCTGAGCGGCGGCGTGTACTACCGCCGAGTAAGCATGCAGGACCAGTTCTTTTACATCAACAACCTGCACCAGAGCGGAGTTTTAGGCAGTGCCTGGGTGCGTCTGGACCAGCGCACCCGCGCCTACTTCGATTACAGCCTGGACAACGACTTCTACCTTTTCCGGCCCGACCTGAAAAACTCGCAGGTCTTTCGGCTCGGCGTGAATTGGAAGTACTGACGTGATATCCCCGATGAGTAACCCTATGTCACGCCTCGCGCTCCGATTCGCATTCGTCCTGTCCGTTATTGCTCTGCCCATCGTTCCGGCGCTGGCCCAGCCTTCCCCCGTTTCCCACGGAAAGGAATTCGTGATTCATGCCTTCCATAAAGAGAAACTGGGCGGCGAACTCGAATGCAACATGTGCCACGTGGCGGTGAAGCAAGGGTCTGTCACCCTCAAACGCCCCGGACACGACCAGTGCATGACGTGCCACAGTGACGACTTTAATGAAGATCTGAAGCAACTTGTCTGTGCGCAATGTCATTCCAGCTTTCCGCCTGGTGGAGCGGAGGATCTGGTTCCCTTCCCCCGATATCAGGGCACCAGAGCGATCCTGTTTGAGTTCTCGCACGCAAAGCACGTGGACCAGAAAGCGCGCGTGGACGCAAAGACCGGCTTCCGCTCCGATTGCACCTTCTGCCATAAGTTCGATAAG
>JAUZEU010000797.1 GCA_030838885.1 Bryobacterales bacterium
CCTGTTCATGAAGCATTTGTCCTTTGGTACACAGATTGATGCGCAGATTAAAGGATGCAGAATTGTGTCGCGATCTACTTCACCCCGATCACGACTGAGTCCGGCCGCACCAGATGCTCCACATGCGTGTCCTGGAAGCCGGCTTCTTTCATCCAGCCACAGCAATCGGCACCCGTGTAGTCGAACCCCTTTGGCGTTTCGATCAGCATGTTGAGGCTCATCAACAGACCGAATGCATTCACTGAGCGGTCATCATCGATCAGCGAATCGTAAACAGCAAGAATGCCTCCGGTGGAAAGCGCATCGTAAGCCTTCCGAATCAGCATCTTCTTTGTCTCGAGACCCCAGTCGTGGAGGATGTGCCCCATCAGAATCAAATCCACGTTTGGAAGTGATTCATTGAAAAAATCGCCTGCCTGAAACTGAAGGCGGCCAGCCAGGCAGTTCTCATTCACATACTCCTGAAAGACGGGACCAACCTGGCGAGATCAAAGCCGATCCCGGTCAGATGCGGGTTTCGCCGCCCAATCTGAACCGCGAGGGTCGCCCTGCGCCGTGCCCACGTCGGCGAAGGTGGCGTATTTCTTCCAGGGCAGTTGACTTGCTATCGCGATATTTGCGCCCCGGCTGATTCCAGTCATCGAAAAGTCCTCAAGCGCGCCGGATCGGAATAGAGAGTCTCGAACGGGGAACTGGAACCATCCCGAACCTCATTCTGTGGCAATCCGGTGCGTAGTGCCTCGGTCAGGTTTCCCCAAAACCTGTAAAGACGAGCTTTAGCCATCTCCAGCATGCCACCTATGTAAGACGGTCTCCCGCTGTCCAGGAAGGCCTCGGCCTCGGGGGTGTTATGGTAAATGCCTCCGATTCGCGAGAGGAATCCCAGTGCAACCAAGGCATCGAAAAAATCGCCGGCGCCGCGCGCATTCAGACCAAGTCTGCTCTGAAAGTCGGACAGCGCAGCGATTCGCGGGCCAGTTCCGTAAAGACTCCCAGCTCGATTGCGCTCAGCAGTGTTTTAGAGGACCAGAACGCAAGGCCGGTCAAAGGATTTGTGCGGGTGTGGGACGAGATTCTGTCTGCGATTGGGTCATGGGTTTTCCCGCATTACACAGCGGTGCTACCCGTGTGGATTCTGTCTTGCTCACCGACTGCAAGCGGAACTGCAAACAGCAATGAAGACGATACTGTTCACATACGAGAGCCCTGCGGGAACTTTCTGGATTCGGCCGGAGCCGGCGGGCAGGGTTCGGCTCGGAATTGACCGCATACAGTTGAAGACCTATTCGTCCGCACGTCAGGCGGCTTCGGCGGTTACAAGCCGAACGACGGGCTTTCCGCCCTGGGATGAATTGGTGGGCGTTGTCCCCCCGGCAGGACTGCATCGGTGGAAAAGGCCGGCGCAACGCACGGCGTGAAAAACAGCTCAGTGGCAGCGCACCTGCCTTTCTGGCGACCGTGCTGGTGAAGGAAGACGGCAGCCCTCTCAATGACGAAGACCTGGTCAGCCCGCAACTGAGTGAGAGTCAGAAACAGGACGCGGAACATCGAACGTCGGTATCGGCCATGGTGGTTCATGAAGCCATCCGCAGGGATGGCGATGAAGAACTGCAGCGCCCGGCATCGGCACTCGGTTGGTCAGGTTTGGCGGCTGGTTTATCCATGGGATTTTCGTTCGTGGCGGAAGGCCTGCTGCGGGCTCACCTTCCGGAATCGCAGTGGCGTCCACTGCTTGTGAACCTGGGGTATCCACTCGGATTTTTGATCGTCATCATCGGCCGGCAGCAATTGTTTACCGAGAATACACTGACCGCTATCATTCCATTACTGGCGAGGAGAAAGCTTACAACTCTGGTCTCCGTGATACGGCTGTGGGCAATCGTTCTCGCGGCCAACCTCGTGGGAGCGCACCTTTTCGCGCTGGTGATTGCCAGGGCGCCGGTACTGAAGCCTGAAGTGCAGCAGGCAATGGCAGAACTCGCGACGGAAGCAGCTAACGTATCGTTCTGGACGGCTCTGATTCGCGGCATCTTTGCCGGCTGGCTGATCGCGATGGTCGTGTGGATGAACGCTGCAACAGAAGCGGGGCGTTTCCCCATCATTGTCACGCTCACTTACGTTGTGGGGTTGGCGGGCTTGACCCACATTGTGGCGGGCTCTGTGGAAGTCCTTTACCTGGTGATGAGGGGCGAGAAGAGCTGGTTTTCATTCGCGGCGGGCTACATGGTTCCCGCGCTTATCGGAAACATCATCGGAGGCGTTTCGCTTGTCTCGGCGGTGAACCATGCGCAGGTGGTCGGCGGGATAACGGCGAAGAAAGAGTCGCGTCTGGCGTAGTCCGCCGCCTCTATCTGGAATTTTCGAGAGCCATCACAGCATACGCGGTGGCTGCGTCGCTCATGAACAGCCCGGCGTCGGACGACAATTCTCTTTGCTTGTTGAGCGAGGTCGCAGACCACCGTCCGTCCGTCTGATTCTGATTGCGAGCAAGCCACGTGAGAGCGCGTTTGAGGGCCGGCTCCGAGCCGGGCGAGGCTACTTGTTTCAGAGCGTATGCCACCAGGCCGGTGGCATAGCCGTCGCTGCCTGCTTCGAGCGGGGTATTGTCCCGACGTTTCCAGGAGCCCACCAGCGTGGAGAGACTAAAGCCTCCGTCCTCCTTCTGTTTCGCCAGGGCCTCGCGAACGATGCTTGTCTGCTGGGCGTCCGTCAGAAGTCCGGGCAGCTTTGCCGAAGCCCAGAGCAGAACAACGCGATCGGCAGGCGTTTGGGAATCCATATTCTTCAGCAGCCAGGAGCGCATCAGGTTGATGCCCGCCTGAACTTTGGGTTCGGATTTGTAATCTGCAGCGGCGGAGCCCACCGCGATGGCAGCCAGCGCGGTGCCATAGAATTGCGAATCGCCTTCCCACGGCGCATTGTGAAACTGCAGCCAGGCCCACGAGCCGCTCATCTCACCGGATTTCAACTGGAGCGCCCACAGATTTCCGAGCGCCAGGCGGGCATCCGGGCTCAGAGCGCCCGAGGGAACCTCGTTCCAAACAAGTATTAGCGCGTTCAGAACGGCTTCCGTGCCGCGGGATTCCGAAGTCTTGGGCAGCCCCGTGGTCTGGTCCGGATAGAAGGGCTCGACTTCTTTCCACAACCGGACGCGGCTGACGATGTTCTGCAGCATCTTCCGTTCGTTCGCGGACGGAGCCGTCTCGGAGAGGGCGGCACGCAGTGAGGGCCGGCCAAGTGCGTACGGTGCGAGGGTGTGGCAGGATACGCAGAATGTCTGGTGATCGCGCGCCGCTTTTGGCCAGGCCATCCACCATCCGGATCGTTCGTCCAGGTATGCCGCAGCGGTCTTCGGACTCCAGGTCTGCTGGGCAACGGCACTGCCCGAGACGAACATAATCGCTATCGCGGCGGCTGATTGGAGAGATCTCACGGTTGCCTCGTTATGGGAGTATTGGATTGAATGACTCGCTCTATTATCCTCGGGTTACTTGCCACGATGCCTGCCCTGGCGCAGGAAGGATCCCAGGTCTTTATCTCGCGGTGCATGCAATGCCACTCCACAACCAGCACCAGCCACGCCCCGGCACCGGAAGCGCTGGCGCAGATTCCGTGGCAGGATGTGTTGAACACACTGGAAACCGGCAGCATGAAGGTGCAGGCGCAGAACCTCTCGCATGACGAAAGAATTGCCGTAGCGCGGTTCGCCGGCAAAGACTCGGGTACTCAGATTCTGCCGGAGCTCACGGGCTTCTGCGCTGCGGGGTCGAAGCCCGCTGTATCGAAAGGATCGTGGAATGGTTGGGGGGTGGACGAGATCAATACACGCTTCCAGCCCCGGGAGGCAGCGGGACTGGCCGCCAGCGATGTGCCATCTCTGAAGGTCAAATGGGCATTCGGATATCCGAACGGCAGAACCGCCTATGGCCAGCCGACAGTTGTGGGCGGGCGTGTTTACACGGGCAGTAACGATGGAACGGTGTATGCGATCGATGCGCGCACCGGATGCCTTTATTGGATGTATCGCGCAAAGGCGCTGGTACGGTCCAGCGTGGTGGTGGGGCCGGATAAACGGGCCTACGTTGGCGATCTCGATGCGAATCTGTATGCGCTCGATACGGAGACCGGAAAGCTGATCTGGCAGAAGAAGGCCGACGCTCAGCCCTTTGCACGCATCACTGGAACGCCTAAGCTCTACGATGGACGGCTGTATGTACCGATCGCCTCGCAGGAGGAGAATGCGGGCGCCAACCCGATTTATGCCTGCTGTAAATTCCGGGGCAATCTGGTCGCGTTTGATGCAAAGACCGGCGCGGAATTGTGGCGCACTTACACAAGCCCTGAGCCGAAGCCCACAATAGTGGGGAAGAACGGAGTGCAGTATTACGGACCCTCGGGCGCGACCGTCTGGGGCTCTCCCACCCTTGACCTGAAGAGAAACCTGCTTTACATTCTGACCGGCAACGGGTATTCTGACCCGGATATCAAGACTGCAGATGCGATCATGGCTCTCGATCTGAGCACCGGCAAAGTTCGGTGGTCGCAGCAGGCCACGCCGGATATGTTCAATTGGGACTGCGGCCCACGCGGCGGTGGAGGGAACTGCCCGGCGAATCACGGACCGGACGAGGACTTTGGTTCATCGGGAGTGCTGCTTGACGCCGGCAAAGGCAAGCAGGTAGTTGTCGCCGGGCAGAAGACCGGAGTAGTGCACGCGTTCGATCCGGATCAGAACGGGAAGATCGTCTGGCAAACCCGCATTGGCAAGGGCAGTACGCTGGGCGGAATACTTTGGGGAATTGCGGGGCACAACGGGATCGCGTATGTGCCGCTTTCGGACATCGACCGCCAGAAGCCAGAGTCCGGCGGGGGCTTGTTCGCGATCGATGCAGCCACCGGCAAGATATTGTGGACCACACCTCCGCCCAGGCCCGCATGCCTTGGTAAACCGGGTTGCACTGCCGCGCAACTGGCGCCGCCCAGCCTGATCGAAGGAGTGGTATTCGCAGGCTCAATGGATGGCCATCTGCGCGGTTACGAAATGTCATCGGGGAAGATCATCTGGGACTTCGATGCCACCCGGACATTCCCGACGACTGATGGCGTGACGGCGAACGGCGGGTCCTTCAGTTCTACGGGGCCCACAGTCGCGGATGGAATGCTCTATGTGAACTCGGGCTACGGCGGGCAAGGCATGGCGGGAAATGTGCTGCTGGCTTTTTCCGCTAAATGATATACGTGATGGGCGCGGCCCGGATTCCTGGTAAGCCGCGCCCGTTGAGTTACACGGTTTAGAATACGAACTTCGCCGCGAGTTGTACCTGCCGGGCCGAAACGCCCGTCGAGGTGATCGTTCCGAAACTGCCACCGTTCTGGATGTTGGCGTTCGCCGCGCCGAACTGTGGGTGATTCAGCGCGTTAAAGGCCCCAATGCGAAGTTGCACGTTGTACCGGTTTTCCTTGCCGAAGTAGTTATTTTTGAAAAGCGAGAGATCGGCGTTTGTAACGCCGGGATTGCGAACATCCGGTAGCGTGCGTCCCGCGGTGCCGATAGTAAACGCCGGCGGTTGCGAGAAGACAGAGGTATCGAACCACCGATCGATTGTGGGGTTCGGGATCGACGCGCTATGACCGTTGTTGTTGGGGCGCTGGTTCAGAGTGAAGATGCCGGTCTGATTGACGGCTGCGTTCAAAGTTACCGGCGTACCTGTGGAGAACGTAAGAATGCCGTTCGCCTGCCAGCCATTAACGACAGCGTTCGCGTAGCGGGGCAGAGCCCTTAGGTATCGCCTGCCTTTGCCGAAGGGCAGTTCGTACACGATGCTGGTTACTACCGTGCGTGAGACATCCTGTGGCGAAACCGCCCACTCGAGGCGGTTATTGTACTGATCCGCGCGAGTACCGCTGGTCGGGCCCAGGTAGGTGACCGCAGCGGCCGAGTTATCCATGCTCTTGCTGGCCGTGAAAGAAATAAGGAAACTCAGGCCGTGCGAAAACCGCTTATCGATGCGCGTAGTGAAGCCATGATACATGGAACTCGCACGAGGCTTCCGAAAGCTGATTACGCCGTTGTATTGCGGGAATGGGCGGAGCAGTTGTCCGTAAACAACGGTCGGTTGGGCAAGCGGAGAACCGGGCACGGTGATCAGGCCGTAGAACGGATTCGCCACCACATTGAGCAGGGTACTGCCAAGCGCAAGGTTGCTGGTAGGTGCCTGGTCATAAGGCTGGCCTGGGTCGCCGTCCACGAGAAAAAGTCCGCGGTTCGCGAGATAACCAACTTCCGCCGTAATCTGCCCTGGCAGTTCACGCTGAATGTTGAAATTCCACTGGATCGAGTACGGATTGCGATACGAGTCGAAGAACGAATCGCCAATGGCAAGCCCGATGTCGGTTGCGGGCCCGCCTGCTGGCCCTTTCGGCAGATTAAACCCGTTCGGGAACGGATTCCGAAGGGTGGCAAGAATGGTCTGCTGGTTGTTTATAGTGCCCAGGAATTGCGTGTTTGAATTGAAGCCTTCTATACCCGGCGCCCCGGAAGTTCCCGCTGCCTGAAGCGCAGAGGGGGCATAAGAAATGCCGAAGCCACTTCGGATGACAGTCTTACTGATCGGAGTCCAGGCGAAGCCGACGCGAGGACCCAGGTTCTTCCATTGAATGGGGCCCTGTGTCCGACCGTATTTCCCGTTATTGTTGACGAACAGCATCTGCCCTCTCAGACTGCCGCAGGACGCGCACGCGCTGGCGGGCACCTGTCCCTGTAACGGACTGGGCAGGTTCGGATCCCAGTAGGACAATCGGTTATAGCGCTCCGTTCGTGGGGTCTCAAGATCCCAGCGGAGGCCAAGGTTGAGTGTAAGGCTCCGGGTGATGCGCCAGTCATCCTGTACATAAAGAGCCATGTAATTATTTGCATCTGCGGCCGTCGGCTCGTGGGTTACCTGGCCGGAACTGGGCAGCCCTAACAGGAATGACGCATAAGGAGAACCAGTATTGTTTGCGCTGGTGAGAACCTGCTGGGTCCAGGTCTGGTCGAAGTTGAACTGCCCGTCGGGGAAGCCGTACTGAGTGAAATTAATAAATAGCTTCCGATACTCGCCGCCCATTTTAAGAGTGTGACCAGCGGTCGTCTTGAATATTGAATACGCTTCCTGTCACCTGGTGTGCCATCGGGTTTTCAATCAGGTTAACGAAACCCGTATCGCCGAGCCCTGCACCGTTCGAAAAGGCGAAGCGTGGAAACTGAAGAACTCGTTGCGAAGCCACCTGCGTGAGTGAAGAGGGAAACCCGAGCGTTGCAGGGTCGAAACCGAGTGAGAACGGTACACGAGTAACGTATGATCGGCTGAGGCCGTAGCGCACGTCTGCCACAAGAGAGGGGCTAAGGGTAAACGTATGATCCATGGAGGCACTCCATGCACCCCCGTTGGTTGGGCCGCCGCCGCCCTGGGAGGCTACATTGCCGTAGTCTTCTATCTGAGTGCTGCTGTTCCAGCTGTGAGAAAAGCGCAGGAACATGCGCCATCTGTCAGTAAAGTTGTGATCGATCCGGCTGTCCCACTGGTACGCGTCGCTGGAACTATTGCCGGCTACAACGTAGTTATTGGTGAGAGCGTTTGGTCCGCCCGTGTTCGGTAGGGGGAAATAGGTCATGGCCCTGACTGCCACGGGATCGAAACGACCTGAGGATCATGTTACCGGGAAACGGATCACGCACAAAGGTCCCATTGGGGCCCGGCCGCACCGTTAGCGGGTCATATATGGTAGTGCCCCACGCGGTGAAATCGCCATTGCGAAAAGCCTGAGTGGGGACCGTATCGGTCACGATGGCAGCATTGGTGGAGTTGGTACCCTGAAACCCAAAAAAGAAGAAAGACCGGTCA
>JAUZEU010000811.1 GCA_030838885.1 Bryobacterales bacterium
TAGAACTGCAGGCGAAGCGCCATCTGGAGTTGCCGCGGATTGCCGACCGTGCTGGTGATCATACCCGCCTGGGCATTTCCGATATTTTGATTCGGAAGCCCAAACTGCGGGTGATTGAACACGTTGAACGCCTCCGCGCGGAACTCCAGCCTGGTCTGTTCCCGGATCACGAAATTCTTGAACAGTGACATGTCCCAGTTCCAGCGTCCCGGGCCAAAAAGGGTATTGCGCCCCGCATTACCGTAGGTGAAGGGCGCCGGCGTCCCAAAGACGGTTGGATCAAACCAACGTTGCAGAGTACCGGGGTACGTGTTCGGACGCAGCACATCGGGTCTGCTGCCGGTTCCATTGGTCGTTGAGGTTTGCAGCACGGGCGAAAACGGTTGACCGGTCTGCACAGTAAGGATTCCGTTCGTCTGCCAGTTGCCCAGCAGGTTACTGACGATTCCGGTATTCATGAACCGTTTTCCCTTCCCGAACGGCAGTTCCCACAGATAGCTGACCGTCATCCGGTGGCGAGTGTCGATAATGGAATTCCCGCGCTCAGCGCGAATGTTGCGCGGATCCTGCGGCTGAGGACCGCTTGCGCCTCCGCCGAATTCGAGAGGCACGTCATCGATCGCGTGAGACCACGCGTATCCCACCAGACCGCTGATTCCGTTGCTGAAGCGCTTATCGACAGTTACCTGCAGTGCCCAGTACGAACTTAAACCATCCACCGTGAAGTAATTCACGTCTGAGAGCAGGGGATCGACCGCGTAATATGGCCGGCGCGTATTGAGCGCCGCCGCGCCGGGAACCGGTTGATTCGCGTTGTAGGTGTTGTAGAGATGGCGGCCCAGGTTGCCCACGATGGCAGTCCGGAAGAGTAATGAGAGCGGCGTTATCTCGTGCTCTCCAGTGAGATTAAATTGCTGCGCGTACGACGGACGGAAGTTCGGATCCACTGCAAACATGATTCCGACCGGGTTATTCGCAACACTGAAGTCGATCGTTGGCAGCGGTGGAAAGCCATCTCGCACGCGCGGACCGACGTTGATATCTCCTGGTGAGTTGTTCACAGTCAGGCCGAACGGAAGCTGACGGAAGAGGCGCAGGCTTCCCCCCTCGCTACCTGTCGGATTGTAAAAAATGCCGTAGCCGCCGCGGACTACCGTATGGGGAGCAAGCTGATAGGCAAAACCGAACCGAGGCCCGAAGTTCTTGTAGTAAGGCTTCACTCCGGCGTACTTATCCACGCCGTTCTGTCCGGCGATATCGATTTTCCCTGTCGTCACATTGAAATTGGCCCAGCGGTTAGCAACCTCGCTGTACGGGCTGTAGTAATCCCAGCGCACGCCGAAATTGAAGGTCAGATTACGGCTGGCACGCCAGTCGTCCGCTGCATAAACCCCGAGTTCAAAGCCCCGCTCGCCAGGCCAGTTCAGAGTGTAGTCGTGTATGGCAGCAGTGGGATAGCCGAGAAGAAAGCTCGCCATGCTGTCGCCGCCCGAGCCTGCCGGTTGACGGGAGTCGGTGAGAGCCGGCGAAAAGTTGAACCGGCCGTTCCCCTGGTTAGTTTGGTAAATGGTCAGTTGCCGACGGCGAAAATCGACGCCAAACCTCATGGTGTGTCCGCTGCGGGTATAACTGACGTTGTCTACCAACTGATAGGTATTCTCGCGTCTGTATATAGGGAGAGACCGCGTCTGTCCGGTCCCCAAATAGTTCGCCGATGAAAAGATTGGCAGGTTCTGTTCCGCAGGCGTAACGTTGGCATTGGGAACACCAAGCTGATTTCCCAGCGCGGCGCCTGGTTGCGATTGATCTGCCGTGTAATCGACTCGGAACCGGCTAAAGCCTACCCGAAATTCGTTCACCAGGTTAGGGGTGATGATACGAACATAACTGGCAACCGCGTGTTGCGTGGGATTGAACGAAGTGCCCGCAAAGGAGGCTTCATCTGACAGGTTGACCGGCCTGTCGACACCGGGAATCGTAACCGCCGGATAGGTGCTTGGAACTCGCGTCTCAGTGTTCTGAATGGACCAGCGGGCGAAGAAATTGTTATTGGGATTCACCTGATGATCCACCCGGGCGTCGCCCTGATTCCAGTTCTGATGCTGTATCAGGTTTGCGAGGTAATTATTGAAGCGTCCGGGAGACGTGGGCTGCGGATACGCATTGATCATCTTCAGCGAGATCGGGTCGAACCGGTTCGCCGGTATCTGGTTGCCGGGAAACTGATCCCGTATGACGCCGGTGCCATTCGGATTGGTTCGGGTGGTGAGCGGGTCATAGATGGCAGCAGTTTCACTGAAATCACCCACCCGCATTTTCGCGGTCGGAATGTTGCCAAGCTGCAAGGTCTGGGAATCTCTCCGGTATCCTTCGAAATCAACGAAAAAGAAGGTACGGTCCCGGCCGCTGTAGAGCTTGGGTAAGACCACGGGGCCGCCAAAGGAGCCGCCGAACTGGTTAAGTCGGAACGAGGGGAACGGCGAGCCCTTCGGACTGAAGAAGTTCCGCGCATCCATCGCGGAGTTGCGCAGAAATTCAAACAGGCTGCCGTGTAGTTGATTCGTTCCTGACTTGGTGATGACATCCACCACCGCCCCTGAATTACGGCCCACATCTGCGCTGTACAAATTTGTCTGAATCTTGAACTCCCGTACGGCCTCGACGGCGGGGCGCAGAACGATGGAAAGTGTCAGGCGCTCATTGTCGTCCACGCCATCATAGAGAAAGTTGTTTGAGCCTTCGCGATTACCGTTTGCGAAGATCTCTGTACCAGGCCGGCGATCATCGGGTCGGGTGCCGCTCATAATCGTGCCGCTTGCTGAGTAGCCGACTCCGGTGACGCCTGGGCTGAGGATTGCCAGCTGGACAAAATTCCGCCCGTTCAGCGGCAGTTGATTCACCAGCTGTTCGTTCACGACGGTGCCCAGGGAGGATGCCTCGGACTGCAACTGCGGCGCAGAGGCGGTGACTTCGACTGTTTCCGAGGCCTGCCCTACTTCCAGAGTGAGATCCACCCGTGCCTGTTGATTAACCTGAAGCACAATGCCACTTCGAACAAGGGTCCGAAATCCGGGCGCTTCGACCTTCACTGTATAGCTGGCAGGCGGCAACTGCGGGATCAGATAGTTGCCCGCGGCATCGGTCGTCGCCGTCTGCTCACGGTTGGTGCCAACGTTTGTCGCTCTCACGGTTACGTTCGGGACGGCAGCGCCTGTGGGATCGACGACTGTACCGCTGAGTTCCGCTGAAGCAACCTGCGCTTGAGCGGGAGCAGAAGCGAGGATAAGTATAAGTAAAAGCGAGTAGAAACCTTTAAGCACCGGGGCAAATCTCCTTAGCAAAGAGTACGTGCCGATCTTACACCCTTTGCCGGCGCATCGTGTTTGGGGGGGCGCACCGGACGCAGGTGGCGTCATCCGGACACCTGCCAGCTTCGAACGATCCTGTGCGGGGCCGCCCTTGCTGCCTGAAGCGCAGAGCTAAAGTCGTTCAATGGTTTTTCGATTGTGGATTCCGCAGCGTTCCGCGGTTTCCTCGTGGACGCCATAATACGTTCAATTTCAACCAGGAACTCTCGCTCCGTGTAGAGTATGAGCCGGACCTTGAAACGGTTCACCTCCAACCTTCCACGTGGTAATTCTAGGTGTATGACGAACTCCCTGGATGCCGATCATAACCCGGCGAACTCACTGGCTGACAGGCTGTTCTTCAGGTTGTATTTCGGATCACATAAGATCCCGTCAGCAGTATGTTATCTGCTTCGGGCAGCAGATGCCGGGCTTCGCAGCGGAGTTACCGGAATGTGGCTGGGATTACTTACGCCGCGCATGATGCGAAAACTCGACGTGTGGTACTACACCAAGGGCTTTGCGGATATGTACCGTGACAAAGAATACAACACATCCGGGCTGTTTGACTGGGAGGAGAACGCGGTCAGAACCTTCTTTCCCGAAGGTTCATCGATCCTTGTGGCCGCAGGTGCAGGAGCCGGGCGGGAAGTGCTTGGGTTGAACCGAATGGGCTACCGTGTAGACGCATTTGAGTACAACAGTTCCCTGGTTACTCTTGGCAACAAGTTGTTGGCTGAAAATGGCTGGGAGCCGACGATTTTTCCGGGTCCTGCAAATGAATTGCCGGTTGGATCGAAGCAATACGATGGAATCATTGTTGGTTGGGGCACCTACACGTTGATAGCGGGGCGCGGTTCCCGGACTTCTCTGCTGAAGCAAATACGCTCTCGCTGTGTTATCGGCGCGCCCGTGCTCTTGTCTTTTTTTCACCGGCCCGGCGATACTCCGTCATATAAGGTGACCACGATGACCGCGAACTCTATCCGGACCGTTCTCCGGCGTCCGAAGGTGGAGATCGGGGACACTCTGTCCATAGGGTATGCACATCGCTTTACTGAAAAGGAGATCGCAGAGGAACTGACCCTCTCCGGTTTTCAGCCGGTATTCTTCAAAAGCACGCCCTATGCTCATGCGGTCGGAATTGCAGTCTGACGTTTCCTGATGATTCTCCTGATGGTTCCGTGACACGGAATTCTGTTACTCTCGGGTGGCTGCGCATAATAGTACATCCGCGAGGTTCCACCAGCCCTGAACAAATCCGCTCTCCTCATCTTCACCCTGCTGGCGGTTGCTGCCCCGGTAGTGAATGGCGGCTCTCGCGAAACCCATGCAGCGGTGGGGCACGGAGGTGACGACCGATCTCCCGGTTCTGAACGCCCGGTTGAAGAAAGCGAGCCTGCATGATGACGCCGGCTGATGAACTGACGGTGCTCCTTGGCGCGCGGGCGTCCACGGTGGAAGCTGTGCGGCAACACCATAGCCACGGTGAGTCGTATCATCCGCCCACAATGCCCGATGTGGTTTGCTTTCCCGAGAGCACCGTTGAGGTCAGCGAGATCTTAAAGATCAGCCAGCGTCACCGCGTTCCGGTCATTCCCTTCGGAGCGGGCACTTCCATCGAAGGGCAGGTGAACGCGATCCACGGCGGCATCACAATAGATCTGAGCCGGATGAACCGGATCGTGCGGATCAGCGCCGAGGATCTGGATTCCACGGTGGAAGCGGGTGTCACCCGGTCGCAACTCAACCACAAGGCGAACGGCACAGGACTGATGTTTTCGGTGGACCCGGGTGCGGATGCCACGCTCGGCGGAATGGCATCTACCCGCGCGTCCGGAACGACCTCAGTGCGTTACGGGACCATGCGGGAGAACGTACTCGGCCTGACTGTGGTTTTGGCGGACGGCCGCGTGATCAGGAGCGGGAGCCGCGCGCGGAAGTCCTCGGCTGGCTATGATCTCACGCATCTGTTTCTGGGGGCCGAAGGAACTTTGGGCGTGATTACTGAACTGACGCTCAGGCTGCACCCTCTTCCGGAAGCCGTTGCCGCTGCCGTCTGCGCTTTCGATACGCTGGAGGGCGCGATTCAGACGGTCATCGAAATCATCCAGTTGGGGATCCCGGCTGCGCGAATGGAACTGCTGGATGAGAAGGCGATGGAGGCCGTGAACCGGCGCTCCGGTACCACGTATGCCGTGGCGTCTACGCTCTTCTTCGAATTTCACGGGGCCAGCGAACGTCATGTAAGCGATCACGCTGCGATGGCCGAGGCTTTGGCCGTGGAACACGGCGGCCGAGGGTTTCAATGGGCGACGCGGCTCGAAGGTCGCGAAAAGCTTTGGCACGCGCGGCACGAGGCTTACTATGCCTCGCTCGCCCTGCGTCCGGGAGCGAAGGGCTGGACTACCGATGTCTGCGTTCCGATTTCCCGCCTGGCCGAGTGCATTCTCCAGGCGAAGCAGGACCATGCGGATGCGCCCTTTCCGATAACGATGGTGAGTCACGCGGGTGACGGTAACTTCCATTTGATCTACGTTCTGGATGGTTCAAGTGCTCCGGAACTTGCAGCGGCCCAACGTCTGTCAGGACAGTTGGTGGAACGAGCGCTCGCGATGGGCGGCACCTGCACGGGTGAGCACGGCATCGGCACGGGCAAGCTTGGCTACATGGCCGCGGAGCATGGTGCCGCGCTGGACACGATGCGCAGTATCAAACGAGCGCTCGATCCGGAAAACCGGATGAATCCGGGCAAGATGATCGCGCTCTGATTACTTCTTTTCCGCCGAGCCTGTTCGCTGGTACACGATCTCGAAATCGGGCTTCGAACCGCCCAGACTGACAGAGGATGAATACGAAGTACCCGGAGCGGGGATCCCCGCGTTCGGATGTGGCGTGAGGTCGGGATCCGTCGTTTTCACGCTGGAGTCGACGGCCAGTTTGCGCGCCGTCTTCTTAGCCATCGGACGCGCATCGATACGGTCGATATCCTCTTTCGGAATGGAGGATTGCTTGTTCTTCAGGACAACCAGGATGCGTTCTTCATTCGCCTCATCGAAGCGGGCGTCCACTGGTTGGGACGCGCCTTTCTTGTAAATCCGAAGTTCAGCACCACTTTTTAGATCCTGAACCTTTGACCACGGATAGTCAGCGGCGAAGAGCGTCGCTGCCAAAAGGAGACACGATGCGAGTCGATGCATGAAGGAACTCCTGGGGAGAGTCTATCAGGCAAACGCCAGGACAATGGCTCCGGCGGCTATTAACAGACCGCCCACGGCTTTGATGAAAGTGATCTTCTCGCCCAGGAAGATTCCCGCGAACACAATCACGAAAACGACGCTTAGCTTGTCGACCGGAGCCACGCTCGATGCATTTCCGATTGAGAGTGCACGGAAATAACAAAGCCATGAGAAGCCGGTGGCGATGCCCGACAGCATTAGAAACAGCCAACTACGGCCGGAAATCTGTCCAACCGAACCCAAAGCGCCCGTCCCCCAGGCGATGGCCCAGGTGAAGAGCAGGATCACGGTGGTCCGAATAGCCGTAGCCAGATTCGAATCGATTCCCGCGATGCCGATCTTGGCCAGGATGGCAGTGGCGGCGGCGAATGCGGCGGACAACAGCGACCAGGTCAGCCAGTTCATGTCCGTAAAGACGGCCAGGAGGGCTTGCGTTTCTCCAAAAAGGCTTTGACTCCCTCTTCAAAATCGGCGTGGTCCATCAGACGATCGCGCATCTGATGGCCGATCTTGCCCGCCTGATCCCAGTTTCTCACCCGGATGTGGTGGACATAATCGAGGCCGGAACCCATGGCGATCGGGCTATATTCGGAAACAACCGAAGCTACTTCCATGGCACGGGCGAACGGATCTTCCGTAATCTCCGTGACCAGCCCGTAAATCAAAGCTTCCTCGGCTGAGAACGTGCGGCCGGTGATGCTGAGTTCCGTGGTGCGGCGTTCGCCCATGGCGAGTTCGCAGGCGCGGAAAACGAGCACCGGCCACAAGCCGACCTTGATTTCCGTGAGGCCGAAAGGGACGCCCGGCGCAGCGATGACTATGTGGGCATTAGCGACCAGGCCAGTGCCACCGGCAATCGCCGGTCCGTGCACAGCCGCGATGATCGGTTTGCGGATTCGGTTGATTGACGTGAAGAGGCGTTCGTGGAGCCCTGCCAGTTGGAGCGAATCATCTTCCAGAATCTCCTGGAGGTCCATGCCCGCACAAAAAGCGGATCCATTTCCACTGAGCACAATGGCTCCCACACCGTGATCGGCCTCGGCTTCGTCCAGGGCTCTCACGAGTTGGCGCGAAACAGCGACGTTCAAGGCGTTGCGTTTCTCCGGGCGGTTCAGGGCCAAATTTACAACGCGTCCGGTTTGCGTTCGTTCAATCAAGCTCAATCTCCATGCGCAGCAGAGCTGCGCCATAAGTCTTGCCCTGGGCGTCGACCCTGAGAGAGACGGTTCCTCCGCCACCCAGAGCGCCGTGCATGAGCAAATTGATGGCGCCCAGATTTGGCAGTTCGAAACGCTCCACCTCACCCTTCACAAGTTCGCCGAAGAAGGCCTTCACGCGTTCCGGCGTCATTTCGCGGAGCAGGACGGGATAGTCGTCGGCACGGAAAGCGATCACGCCAATATTCGAACTATCGCCCTTGTCGCCCGAGCGCGTGTGGGCGATGGAACTGAGAGGCTTCTTCACGAGATCACCTCGACGGACGTGGTGATTTCTTCGCGCGGCAAAAGCGCGGACCAGTACGCCACGATCTCGCGCACCGGTGGGCGTCCTTCGCCAAACGCGGTAGCGCCTGGCGGCCCGTTGAGCACGAGCGGAATCAACTCTCGGGTGAAGCGGTCCACGGCTTTGCGGTCGTGCCCGCGCACGCCAATCCGAAGCTGGACTTCCGGCGGATCCGTCACCGGGGGCGCGACCGGGCCGTGGCAAGCGTTCACCCCGAAAAACTCGGTATAGATTTCCTCGAACTGAAGCCCTAGTTTCTGAAGTCGCTGGCGCACGATACGGTCCGCCGCTTTCGCCTTGGGCAAAGCCTGCGGCCAACTGTAAACCAGAGTGCCGATCGCTTTCCAGCCACCCGTGAAGCTGATGGAGAGCTTCAGAGTGGGCGGGCGCGGGCCGCCACGAATACCGGATACGTGCACGCGGTCCGGTCCGCTGTCCGAAAGCTGGATGGAGGTGAAGTCAGCAACGCAATCGGGCGTGATGTAGTGGCGGGGATCCCCGAGTTCATAGAGGAGTTGCTCCTTCACGGTGTCGGTGTTCACTCGCCCTCCGGAACCGGAGTGCTTCGTCACCGTAAATGACCCATCCGGTTCGGCTTCAATGATGGGATAGCCAATATCCGCCATGTCCGGTATGTTCTCCCAATCCAGCTGACAATTTCCGCCCGTGCACTGCGCACCGCATTCGATGATGTGGCCGGCAATGGTTCCCGCTGCGAGCTTATCCCAGTCGTCGGCCTTCCAGCCGAATTCGTGAACCATCGCCGCGAGAGTCAGTGCGGTGTCGGTGGAGCGGCCCGCGATCACCACATCCGCCCCGGTTGCGAGCGCCTCGGCAAGCGGAAACGCGCCGATGTAGGCGTTTGCTGAAAGGATCCGTGAGCGGATAGAGGAAAGCACCTCGCCAGTATCCATGTCGCGCATCTCATAACCTTTCGCGAGGAAGTCGTCGAGACGGTCGAAGACGTCGTCGCCGTGAACGACTGCGACTTTGAGGCCGGGTGCAGCTTTGATGACGGCACGCGCGCAGGCGACCGGATTCACCCCGCCGGCATTCGCAATCACTTTGATGCCGCGCTCTTTCAACTGCTTTGAGAGCCGGCCGATGAGCGGTGGAAAATCGCGAGCATAGCCAAGGTTCGGGTCTTCCTGCTTTTGCTTCTGCAGGATGGACATGGTGACCTCGGCCAGGTAGTCCAGGACAAGATAATCGATAGGTCCCTGCTCGACGAGGCGGACCGGGGCTTCCAGCCAGTCGCCCCAAAAGCCCTGCCCGTTAGCGATCCGAATCATTCAGAGAGTCTCCAGTGCGAGCGGGATGGCGCGGGGCTGGTGCAGGGCAACTTCCAGCGCGAGCGTCAGAACCGCGCGCGTATCGACGGGGTCGATCACCGCATCGCAGTGGCCCCGGGCAGCCGCGTACTTCGCATCGAGCCAGCGCTCATAGTCTTCTCGAGTGCGGTCCAGCGATGCCTGCAGATCCTCGGGCACCGGCTCGCCTTTGGCCTTCAGTTTTTCGAGTTCTGCGGAGTACATGGCCTGCACTGCGGAGTCACCTTCCATCACGCCAATGCGGGCGGTGGGCCAGCTGAAGGTGAAATTGGGGTCAAAGCCCTGGCCAGCCATCGCGTAGTAGCCCGCACCGCTTGCGTGGTTGATGGTGAGAACGATGCGCGGAACGCTGGCGCACGACATGGTTTCCACCATCTCCGCCCCTGCCCGAATGATCCCTTCCGATTCCGCCTGCAAACCGACCATAAAGCCCGATACATCCTGAACGTAAATGATGGGGACGCACTGGCGCTCGGCAAGTTCCACAAAGTAGGCGGCCTTTCTGGCGCTTTCGGTGTAGATAATGCCGCCGATTCGCGGCTTCAGGAAACCCCGGCGATTGGCGATTACCGCAACGGGGTGCCCGTTCAGGCGTGCGCTGGCGCAGAGAAGTTCGGGCGCGAATTCAGCCTGGAATTCCGTGAAATCGCCCGAATCGAAAATCCGGTTGAGGATATCTTCCACACGGTACGGCAGGCGGTGGTCGGCGGGGAGGGTTGTATAAAGGCCCTC
>JAUZEU010000033.1 GCA_030838885.1 Bryobacterales bacterium
CAACCGGCGACCAGGCTTGCAGGTTTTGCTAATAGAGCACGCCTTCTTTGCAGACGACCCGCGCTATGTCTCCGCGACCCGAGAGCGATGGACTCGCGCTTCAGGTCGAGCTCTAATCCCGTTAGACTGGCCGACACGCGCCGATGTTTGACCTGTACCGAATCCAAAGGCCGAGACAAGGCGCGTCGATCGCGAGTTGGACGCCCAAACTAGTCTGGTGCTGGAACATCTTTAGTCCCGGGAAACGGGCTTACCACCGTCTTCATTTTTCCAAGCGTCCGGGCCATTCCAGCAGTGCCGTCGCCCAGGGTGGGATTTCGTCGGCGGTCTTTAGCAGTTGTCCCCGGCGCATCTCGAAAACCGGCCGGGGCTCGGCACCCGAGTTGTCGAAGACAAGTGCCTGATGCACGATCTGCAATACGTGGCGGGCATTCGAGAGGCTCCGTGCGTATCGGCGACGAACGTCCGCATCGGGCACATCGTGCCCGCCCTGGGCGACGCGCTCGCGGACCCGCTGAATGCTCCGCTCAGGATTATCCAGGCAAATATAGAAGAGTCTGGTGAAGAAGGATCGTTCCAGCGCCGCTCTTATCGCAGAACTGGTCCAGTTGCCTGCCAGGGTGGTTTCGATAGCAAAGCTCTCCGTCGCTCGAAGGTACTCCGCGGTTCGGCGAATAACCTCCCTCCCGGCTGAGACCCCGGCTCGGTGTGGAAGGTCCGGGCTGATGCGCCTGGCGATTGCGTCGGGTTCGAGCAGATTTTCGCTGCCCTCGAACTCGACCTGCCTGATCAAGCTGCTCTTTCCGGAGCCATTCGGCCCGGCGAAAACGGTCAGAACCGGCACATCTCAGGTTGGGGTCTGATCCAACTCACGGATCACGCGGTAGTTGCTTTCACGCGGAGCGCCAGCGATGAAGCAGACTTCAAATTTGCGGCCATCCGGCTGCTCCATGACATCGAGATTCTGTTTCCAATCCCAATAGAAAACGGGGACACCAGCTTTCAGCGTTTCCAGGCGGGCACGGGAGCCTGCTGAGACAATCGCGGCGCTGAACGCATCGGGAAAGAATTCACTGATCTCCATATCTCGATTGTAGATCCGCCGGTAATTCAGCGCGGGCCGGAGATGCCGCGCCCGGTGATCAGTCCGTTAAACGCGCTTCTAAACGCGCTTCACACCACCGAACTCAGGATGTCCAACCTGGGACACTCAAACGGACCAATCTTTCACGTTTTTCCGACTGCCTCAGCGCGAATTCATGAGTTCCTGATCGAGATCCAGTCGGATCGATCGGCGTGAATTGATCCCGTTTTGAAGTCCGGCTCCATCCCCACATTCGAGCATCCGTTGTGGAGGATCAGCCGAGTACTGCTGCGGTGGGTCTTGCCGGCAGGACTCCGCATTCCAGTTCATCCTATTGCGCTTTGGCTACAGGCCGCCGGCAATCTCGCACCGGACGCGTCCGACCCGCGCTGATAAGTCGGGCATTCACAGTCGCCATGATCAAGCCCCTTCCAGTTGTTCGCGCCTGTTCCGGCATTTTCCGTTCCTGGTTCAGTGGGTGTTACCGCCTTCCTGTTGCACCGGGCGAAATCCGATTCTCCTGATTAGCCGTCTCTGGGTTTTCATCCCTTGTCTGTTGGGCCTGGCTTCGGGTCAAAACTCTGCGCCCGGCGGGCGGCGGGACTCTGCTTTGTCGGTTCCCCCTGAAGGTCTCCCCCAACAAAGCGTCCCTGGCCCTGGGGAGCAGGACCCTCGCTCCGAGTCGCCCCAACAGAAAAGGGCACGAAAAGGAGACGACCAAAATGTTCTGCAAGAATCGCATCACCCTCATCGGGCACCTCGGAAAAGACGCTGAGACCCGCTTCACGACCAAGGGAACGGCTTACTCACGGTTCTCTATCGCGACCAACGTCAACTGGAAGGACAAGGAGTCCGGCGAGTACCGGACGCGCACGGAGTGGCACGCCTGTGTTGTGTGGACGAAGTTGGGTGCCTGGGCGGCGAGCCTGAAGAAAGGCGCCTTTGTGGAAGTCGAGGGTGAACTCCGGTATCGCGAGTTCCAGCCGAAGGGTACCGACCTCAAAGTTCGCTCTGCGGAAATCCACGTAACCTCCATCCTGACGCTCGACCGCGCGGAGAAATCCGAGACCGATGAAACCGTTACCGGTGAATCGTCAAACGACGACGACACGCCATTTTGATACCGCGATTCAGGGGTGTCCGCTAACCGGGTGGACACCCTCTGTCGTCTTTGACTGGCCACCCTACGAGCTGCGGATTCCCATCTGGACATTGCTAATCCATTTGCTAATCCGACTCGCCGGTACAGGCGGAAGTCAGACGTTCCAAAACGCTATCAGACGTCATATCCGAGCCGTGAAACCGTGCACTATCAGGTACAAGACGGCACGAAGCGCAACCACATGTCATGACGGAGTTCGGATTGCTAAACCGTCACGGGGCCTAAAGCTCCGTCGGGGGTTCGAATCCCCCTCTCTCCGCCATTTATTTTCAATGGTTTACGGCATATCAATATCGGAGTTATCGGGCTCGCCCATTGATCGGAGAATTCTAAACCGTCGTAGGGGTCTTCAAAAATAGCCGTTTTTTGCCCAAAACAAGGAGAACGACGGAGTGTCGCAGGCTCACTGTTATTGCATTCGCTAACTGTGGCCATCCGAGCCGGAGCCCTATGTGATCGCGTAGTCATGATTTACGGCCATTTGTTCTTTGCGGTGTTCGGGCCGCATTACCACTCCTTTGCTAATCCGTTGCTAATCCAGCAGCACTGCCGGCCCGACCACCAACGACATTTCATCCCCATTTAGTCGTGATCAATTCGAACGGCTCTGCGGCACAAAAAGCGACGCCGCCACAAACTGTTGCCGGGGTAAATTCTAAAGGACAGACAGCTGTTTAACAGTTCACCGATCTGGCCTGATTACCGGATGCAACGTTACTTCACGAGAGTAATCGTCCGAGTCGGTTCGAGCAGGATTACTTCTGAGTGTTTCCATCAAGCGTCAGGCCCTCTTCCCACAAGGCATGCATGGCTAACGCGCCTTCAGAACTGTCCTTCTCGGAAACTCCGTGCGGGGCGAGATTCGCTCCACGGCAAATAGATAGAAGCCGCGAGCAAGAGGTCCGGATGTGAACTTCCAGATTCGATGCGGCGGCAGCGAGCGCGGGATGTATGAACGAGATTCAACTCCTTGCTTCCGACGCGACAGGCTTAGCCTGGAACAGGGCCGCGCTTCGGCAGCGCGGATCGCAATTTCCTGCCCCGTCAGCTTCAGGCTGCCCTGCGTTCGTACCGATGATGAAGACCACCGACCTGTCGCAGCGCACTCACTCGTCCGGAACCGGGCCGCTGCAGCGGCCGGCTCACGGGCGTGTCCTTCTGGCGTGACAGGTGCGTTCTGCTCTCGTGATAGTACTCGACAAAGGACTTCACATGCCTGTACAGAGACGCTTCGTTACACACGATC
>JAUZEU010000041.1 GCA_030838885.1 Bryobacterales bacterium
AAGGCATAGACTACGGGACCGTCACCGCGAAACCCGATGGCACCGTGGATACCTCAAACGTGCAGGGTGTCGATTTGGATCTGCGCGTGCGTCCTTTCTTTGCACATGGCCAAACTGCGTCCATCCGTGAATTCATCGCAATCGCAATGAACAATGAGATGGGTTTCCAGTGTCTGGACCCTGAGATAACGAATGCTTTTAGCCAGAAAGCGCGCACAACTACTCCCGCTGCGATGGTTCTGGACGGTCGGCTCGACACCATCGAACCGCCGCCGGATGTAGATCCTTCGAAGGTCCAGGCAGGCCAGAATCCGCGCAATCAGATGGCTACCGCAGTGGTCGATTATCTGGAGTTCTACCTTCTGAACTACTTCAAACCTGGCCTGTACGAACAGACCACTGCAGTGGTGCGGGGCCGGCAGACGTTTGAGCGCATCGGGTGCGCTTCATGCCACATGTCAGACCTGCAGATCGACAGAGACCGGAGGGTGGCAGATCTGGAGACGGTCTATGATTCGAATCGCGGCAACTTCAATCATTTGTTCGCCACTGCCACGCCGTTGATCAGGATTATTGACGATGGCACTGGCTTGCCTGTTCGCAAGGTAGCTGCAAGGAAGCCATTCCTGGTAAAAAACATCTTCACAGACTTCAAACGCCACGATCTGGGCCCGAATTTCTGGGAGCGAAACTACGACGGAAGTTACCAGAAACTCTTCCTGACCACAGCACTGTGGGGAGTCGGCACCACGGCCCCTTACGGGCACGACGGCAGAAGCGCCAACCTCACCGAAGTGATTCTGCGGCACGGAGGCGAAGCTCAGGCCGCTCGCGAAGCCTTCGCCGTCCTGCCCGAGACGGATCGCAACGATCTTCTGGAAATGCTGCGTTCCCTGGTGTTGTTTCCGCCCGATGACACCGCATCGAGTCTGGACCCCGGCGATAAACTGGCCCCGGGCTTCCCGCAGGTGAAACACGGAGCCATCAAACTGACTGTGCTGTTCAACGATCCAACCGATATCGAGTAACTCGCCCCAACGAAGCCCTGGCGATTCTTATGCCAAGGCTTCGTCGAGCAGGCGTTTGTGCTCTTCCGCGTGACGTTTGGGCGAACCCGCTGCAGGGCTGGCGTTACGGTCGCGGCCGGCGTACTTCAGGCGGCGATTCAGATCCAGAAAACGGCCATAAATCCAGCGCCATGCGCCCATGTTGCGGGGCTCTTCCTGGCACCACATGATGGGAGTGTCAGGATTGTAGCGGGCGAGTTGCGCCGCCACCTGTTCGTGCGGGAACGGATACAACTCTTCCAAACGCACAATCGCGACATCGCCGATCTTAGCGGCTTCACGCGCAGCATGCAGATCGTAAAACACTTTGCCGCTGCAGAAGACAATCTTGCGAATGCGCGCAGCATCGAGGTCATCGCCGATCACGGGATGGAATACATCGCTGGTGAGTTCTTCGAAAGTAGAAACTGCCTTCGCCGACCGCAACAGCGACTTCGGAGTAAAGATCACCAGCGGCTTCAGGGGCAGCACCGCCTGGCGCCGCAGAATATGGAAGTATTGTGCGGGAGTGGTGCAGTTCGCCACGCGCATATTGTCTTCCGCGCAGAGGGTGAGGAAGCGTTCCATGCGGGCGCTGGAATGCTCCGGCCCCTGCCCTTCGTAGCCATGCGGCAACAGCATAACCAGGCCGCTCGTCTGGCCCCATTTCTGTTCGCCGGTAGTGATGAACTGATCGATGATGATCTGCGCGCCGTTTGAAAAGTCTCCGAACTGCGCTTCCCAGAGCGTCAGTGTATTGGGGTCCGCAACGCTGTATCCGTATTCGAAACCAAGCACGCCGAACTCACTCAGCGAACTGTCGAACACATTGAAGCGGGGCTGGTCTTCTGACATGTGCTCCAGCGGCACATAGCGGTGCCCATCCTCGTAATCGTAAAAGCGAAGATGGCGCTGGCTGAAGGTTCCGCGACCGGAATCCTGACCACTGAGGCGCACCGGGATGCCCTCCAGGACCAGGCTGCCGAAGGCCATTGCCTCGGCAAACGCCCAATCGATGGGAGTCGCATTTCCCTGCTTAAAGGCAGCCAGGCTTTCTCGGCGCTTACGAATAAAGCCCTCCAGCTTTGGATGCAGATGGAACGTTTCGGGCAGGTGAGTGATGCCCGCCACCACGCGTTCCAAAAGTTGACTGGAAATGGCCGTCGTGGAGTTGGGGCGGGCATGCTTCAGCGCCGGCTGCAGCACCCATTTGCCTGCTGCCTTATTGGCATCGAACGCGGCATTCAGATGGTCTGAGACCTTTTTGCGGAGCGCCTGAGCTTCCGCCGCCGTCAGCAGCTTTTCGGCAACCACCCGCTCACTGTACTGCGCCGCGACGGACGGAAGTTTCTCGATCTTGCGGTACATGATCGGCTGGGTGTAGGCGGGGTCGTCGGTTTCGTTGTGACCATGCCGACGGTAGCAGATCATGTCAATGACAACATCGCGCTTGAACTGCTGCCGGTAATCGAAGGCCAGTCGCAGAACGCGGATGGAGGCTTCCGGATCGTCCCCGTTCACGTGGAAAATGGGGGCCTGCACCATACGCGCAATATCGGTCGCGTAAAGCGTCGACCGGGAATCACCGGGCAGAGTGGTGAAACCGATTTGATTATTGATGACGAAGTGGATGGTGCCGCCGGTGCCGTAGCCTTCCAGCTGGGAAAGATTGAGGGTCTCAGCGACAACGCCCTGGCCCGCAAAGGCGGCATCCCCGTGGATCAGCACCGGGATCACGCGTAAACGCTCGTCATCGTCCAATTGTTCCTGGCGTGAGCGCACCATACCTTCGACGACGGGGTCCACTGCTTCCAGATGGCTGGGATTGGATGCCAGCGAAACCGAGATCGCGCGACCAGAAGGAGAGCGATGTACCCCGGTAGCGCCCAGGTGGTACTTCACATCGCCTGAACCCTGCGCGGAGGCCGGATCGATATTACCTTCGAATTCGGAAAAGATATGGCCGAGCGGCTTCCCGATAATATTCGCGAGAATATTGAGCCGGCCGCGATGAGCCATCCCGATAATGATTTCCCTGACGTTGTTGTCGGCCGCGCGATTGGAGAGTTCGGAGAGTATCGCGATGGCCGTTTCCGCGCCTTCCAGGGAGAATCGTTTCTGCCCGATGAAACGACGGTCCAGAAAACGCTCGAACTCTTCACCGCGCAGCAGGTCTTCCAGAATCCTCAGCTTCTGCTCTTTGGAACGCGGCCAGATACCGGTTTCGGTTTCCATCTGGTGCTGAAGCCAGACTTTCTCCTCGGTCCGCTGGATGTACATGTACTCCGCGCCGATTTTGCCGCAGTAAGTGGAGCGGAGAAGTTCCACCATCTCGCGCAAGGCGACCTGGCGGCGGCTCCCGAAGGCATGTTGCAGGGTGCCCACGAAGAACTGCCGGTCGAGATCCCAAATCGTGAGCCCGTACGTGAGGGGGTCGAGTTCCGCATTGTATTCCGGTTCCGCGCCCAGCGGGTCCAGACCGGCCATCAGATGTCCGCGAACGCGATAGGCGTTGATGAGCTGAATGACCGAAGCTTCCTTGACGACATCCTGCGACGGCTCTGCCACAGCCGCGGCCACGGCTTTGTCGCCTTCCCACTTCACCGGCGCATAGGGGACTTTGAGCGCGTCGAAGATCTCGTCATAAAACGCATCTTCGCCATCGAGCAGAGATTGCAGCTTGCCCAGGAACATGCCCGATTCGGCGCCCTGAATAATGCGGTGATCGTAGGTGCAGGTCACCGACATCACCTTGCTGATTCCCAGCGACGCAATCACATCGGGAGAGACGGCGCGGTATTCGGCTGGGTAGTCCATAGCGCCCACCGCGATAATGGCTCCCTGCCCCAGCATCAGGCGGGGGCTGGATGCCATGGTGCCCACAGTGCCGGGGTTCGTGAGCGAAATGGTGGTGCCCTGGAAATCTGTGGGGCTGAGCTTGTTCGTACGGGCGCGGGCGACCAGGTCGTCAAACGCTGCCATGTACTGCGAAAAGCTGAGCGCGCCGGCGTTCTTAATATTGGGGACGACCAGACTGCGAGCGCCGTTCTTGCCTGCGATGTCCACCGCAAGCCCAAAGTTGATTTCCGGTTTGGTGACCCGCAAAGGCTGCCCTTCCGGACTCCAGGTAAACGAGTTGTTTAGTGACGG
Source organism: Bryobacterales bacterium (assembly GCA_030838885.1). GTDB lineage: Bacteria > Acidobacteriota > Terriglobia > Bryobacterales > Bryobacteraceae > BOG-234. The sequence goes on from JAUZEU010000041.1 coordinate 4,197, forward strand.
GTTCGCCTGAACGGAACGCACAATAGCCCACCCGATAATGTGCGTGTACGAAACTTTGGAGCGACCTACCAGTCCTCGATGGTGGTTGATCAGCCGGCGGTTTTCATCGATCACCTTCACGGCAATGATGCGCTGAGAGGTGGCAAGCGGGATGGACACGCTGGCGGCCATGTTCTCGGCAATCTTACCGGCGGCTCCGCGCAGAGGCGTGAGTTCGTCGGTCGCCGAGGGTGTGGGTGGGGCGAACGCCGGGGAAAAGGCGGGCGCACGCGAGACCCCGTTTACAGCGCCTGCGACGCCGTTTGAGGCCGTTGCTCCGTTTGCGCCATTGTGTTCGAAAAGGGATTTCCAGAGGGGGTCGACCGACGTGCGGTCGTGACGGAACTCCTGAAGTAGCTCATCTTCGAGCCACGAGTTGATGCCTGATTGTTCGGATGCCATACGGGGGGTGTCGCTCTCTTTGCTTACCTGCTGCTCGCCTTGCAGCTATTTAGATGATAGCGGATACAGGTATTTGGGTTCAGACGGACGGACTTGCGCAGAATAGTGCCGTCAATCCCACGGGTTCACCGGTTCCACGCCCATCGATCTGAAATCTACCAGCGCCGTAGCCGCAATCAGTGCGTCCCGCTCGGTCTGGGATCAGACACATGCAACAGGCCGCAACGCTGAGCGACTGCGACGTCCACAGATAGAATCCGTCCCCTGAACGCCGGTAGCACGTTTTCATCGATCCACGCCCGCAGCATGACGCCCTGCTCCTCATCGCGCCGCCATCGGGGGCCATTACCAACATCACGAGAGATCTCCGGGGCGAAAGATCCCAGAGGGAGGGCGGGGCAGATCGAAGTCGAGGTCCTCTCCACCAGGCTGAGCCAGCAGTTCGAGAATTGTGGGATCCTCGCCCACGAGGCGACAGTTCAGATCGTGGCGCAAGAGCACATAGGCCGGCTCTCCCTTATCGGTAATGATCACTGGCCCCTCGTCAGCCGCTCGCCTCGCGTGTCTGACGTCGTGATCGAAGTCCAGACTGGAAATCGTAGTAGTGCGCAATGCGAATGAGACTTCTCCTAAATCACTTTATCCAGAACCTCACTGGCCGCGCGGCTAAACCGTACGGGGTCGGGCAGTTCAGAGCCCTCCGCTAACAGCGACAACCCCAACAGAAGCTCCGCCGCGTTATGCAGGATTGCATCGTCCGGCGTAGTCGCCTGCCGTTGTTGCATCCGGGTAATCAACGGATGATTCGGATTCAGCTCCATGACCCGGCGCTGCTTCGGGGCGCCGTCCTTGCCCATATGCAACGCGCGCTCCAGCATGGGGCTGTACTCGTTCTC
>JAUZEU010000065.1 GCA_030838885.1 Bryobacterales bacterium
GGCTTACGTGCGGAAGCAACTAGCCGATATCGTGAAGGATCAGGATCTGAGCCGCTATATTCTGTGATGAATACACGCGGGGTGGCGGGGATTTGTGCCCTGGTGGCGGCCGGATGGCTGACTGGATGCGGGTATCCCGGCGAGCCGCTGCCACCGGCACTGAATCGCCCCATGAGCGTGAAGGATCTGGCGGCGGTGGAGCGCGGGGATAAGATCGTGGTCCGTTTTACGGTGCCTCAGCGCACCACGGAAGATCTGCCTGTGAAGGGCGCGCCGGATCTTGAGTTGCGCGTTGGGCCAGCCCCCGAGGGCAAATTGGAAACGGCAGTCTGGGAACAAAATTCCGCGCGTGTGGCGGCGGCGGACATCCATGTTGCGGGGGCGACGGCTTCGGCGGAAATTCCTGCGAAGCCGCTGTACGGAAAGACCGTTGTTGTCGGCATACGGGTGCACGGGCCGGGCGGGCGCGACGTCGGGTGGTCGAATTTTGAACTTGTGCCGGTGGTGCCCGCGTTGCCTGTTCCGGAAGGACTTGAAGCGAAGGATGCGCCGGATGCGGTAAGGCTGGAATGGCGCGCCGCAGCTCCGGAGTTTCGGATTTTTCGGAAGGGTCCAGGTGATACGGACTGGGCTTTGGCTGGGACGAGCGCGAAGCCGTTTTTTGTGGACGGGTCGATTCAGTTTGGAGCGACGTACCGTTATTTTGTGCAGTCGGTTCAGAAAACGGACGAGAAGTATGCGGAGAGCGAACCATCCGTTGAGATTTCGTTTATACCTACCGACCGATTCCCGCCGGCGCCTCCCGCCGGGCTGACGGCGGTTCCTGGCACCCGGACCATCGAATTGGTTTGGGAGCGGAATTCAGAGATGGATTTTGCTTCATACCGGATTTACCGCGACGGGCGGAAGATAGCCGAGGGCCAGACTGCGCCTGCGTTCAGCGACCGGGATGTGAAGGCCGGGACCCGTTACCGGTATCAGGTGAGTGCAGTAGATACAGCGGGCATGGAAAGCCCTTTGTCGGCTGCGGTTGAGACGGCGATTCCCTGAGGGCGGACCGGCTATGAATTGGGTTACCTTCACATCCGGACCGGGCCTGATCGCGGCGGCTGTTGGCGTTGTCGTGTTGCTGGGCGCAGCAGTGTTTGCCGTGGTGAGGCATCGCCGGAACCGGCTCACACCGGAGGAGGCGGAACGGCGGCGGCGGCTGGATGTGAACGGCATTGGCAAGCTGGGCGCCTGCGACATTCTCGACGTGGATGGCGAATCGATTGTGTATTCCTATCTGGTGGCGGGCGTGGAGTATACGGCATCTCAGAACATTCAGGCGTTGCGGGGCCTGATGCCGGAGGACGCCATGTCGATCGTCGGGCCGGGGCGGGTTAAGTTCGATCCGCGAAATCCTGCGAACTCGATTGTGATCTGCGAGCACTGGAACGGACTGCAGCGGACCAGAGTCCGGCGTACCTGAACGGCAGCCCCGCGATAGCATGGACACATGAAAAGAATCATGTTTTCCATGGCGCTCGCGCTGTTTCTTGCGGTGGGAGTTACCCCTATGTCCGCGGCCACGAATGCGCCTGCGACGATCCTGCATGTTGTTACTGTTCAGTGGAAGGCCGATTCCACGCCCGCGCAGCAACAGGCTGCGGTTGACGGGTTGCGGAAGATGGCGGCGGAAATTCCTGGGATCAAGACGATCTGGATTAAGAAGGTGAAGGTGCAGCCGGCGGAGTTCAGCACCGTTTTCGCCCTGGAGTTCGAGAGCAATGCGGCTTTCGAGGCTTACACGAATCACCCTGCGCATAAAGCCTGGGAGAAGATTTATTTGCCGATTCGGGAGGAGAGCCGGACTCAGGACGTTACCAACTAAGCGGGATACTGCGCCCTTTGATCAGGCCCGAATTTGTTCCCCACTACTAAAGCCCGCAGCAGCAGCGCTCTCCTGAGGCAACTCGGGCTCGTGAGCGCTACGGCGCTTGTGGTTTCGAACATGATCGGGACGGGAATCTTCACAACCACCGGTTTCATGGTGGCCGATTTGGGAGATGCGCGCCTGGTACTGGCGGTGTGGTTTTGCGGCGCGTTGTTCGCGTTGTGCGGCGCGCTGAGTTATTCGGAGCTCGCCGTTAACTTTCCGAGTTCCGGGGGCGAGTACGTATACCTGACGCTGGCTTTCGGGCCGGCGTGGGGCTTCATGTCGGGATGGATCTCGTTTTTCGCCGGTTTTTCGGCGCCGGTTGCGGCGGCAGCCCTTGCCGTAAGTGATTACCTGGGTTACTTCAACCCGGCGCTGCGGCAGGCGAACGAGAAGTGGTCCATAGGGTCGGGCGCATTTTCGCTGCGATTCGGCGGGGCACAGTTTGTGGCGTGTTCACTGATTGCTGTTTTCACGATCATCAATTTCTTTGGGGTGAAGCGCGTGGCCCGCATTCAGAACGCGCTTACCGCCACGAAACTGCTGGTAATCGGGGGGCTGATTGTGGCGGGGTTTACGGTGGGGCAGGGCGACTGGTCACACCTCTGGACCCCTACCACCCGAACGTCGTCGAATCCTGTGCCGATCGCGTTCGTGATCAGCCTGTTGTGGGTGATGGTTGGTTACAGCGGGTGGAACGCGGCGACGTATGTGGGCGAAGAGGTGAGGCAGCCGGACCGGACGCTTCCTTTGGCGCTGGGCATCGGGACAGCGATTGTGACAGCTGCTTATCTCGGTCTGAATCTGCTTTTTTTTTACGCCACGCCGCTCGACAAAATGAAGAATGTGGTGGCTGTGGGCTCAATGGCGGCGGCGGATCTGTTTGGCCCGAATATTGGCGGGGTGTTTTCCGCGCTGATGGCGGTTTCGCTGATGTCGACCGTGAACGCGATGGTGACAATCGGGCCGCGCGTTTACTATGCGATGGCTCATAACAATGCTTTTTTTCGTTCGGCGGGGGTAGTGCACCCGCGCTGGCATACTCCCGTGAATGCCATTATGATGCAGGGGATTTGTTCGGCGGTGATGACGCTCACGCCGTTTCCGCAGCTGATCATTTACATCGGCTTCAGCCTGACGTTTTTCACGGTGATGGCGGTCGCTTCGATTTTCATTTTTCGCCGCCGGGCGGACTGGCAAAAACTGCGGGCAGTGAGCTTTCTCTTTCCCTTGATTCCCGGCGCTTACATTCTGGTAGGCGCCGCCATGATTCTGTATGGCGTGATTTGGGCTCCGGCTCCCTCACTGGCAGCGCTGGCCACGATTCTGGCGGGCGGGCTGGTTTATCAGCTGAGCGCTCGTGCGGCCTGATCAGCGGCGGTTACTGTTTGGGTTGACGGCGGCGATCGTCCTCGCTTACTACCTGTTTTTCACATGGCGGAGCGTCGGATTGTATTTCGATCCGGACGACATGATGAACCTGTATCTGGCGTGGAGCAAGCCGCTGGGGCAGGTGCTGAAAGCCAATATATTCTTCTGGAGCGATTTCTACCGGCCAATGGGAGCGCTGTTTTACCGGGCGATCTTCGCTGCGGGGGGATTCAATCCCCTGCCCTTCCGGTTGCTTTGCCTAACGATTGGAATCGTGAATATAGCGCTGTGCTTTTGGTTCGCACGGCTGGCGTCGGGGTCGGAGCGCGTTGCGGCTCTGGCAGTGCTGATGTTCGCGTTTCATCCACGGCTGCTGGAGGTTTGGTGCCGGACCGGGGTGATTTACGATCTGCTCTGCTTCACGTTTTTCTATGCGGCGGCATGCCTTTATATCAGCGCGCGACGGCATGGCGGGTTTCCGGGTGCGGGGCGCGTTGCAGCGATTCTTGTGTGCTTTATCTGCGCGCTGAATACGAAAGAGATGGCGGTGGCGCTGCCCGTGATCCTGCTGGGCTATGAGCTTCTGTTCGAGCGAGGAGGGTGGAGGCGGTTTTGGCTGGTAGCGGTGATGGGGGCGATGAACATACCCTTCTTTGCCGGCAAGACGCGCGGGGCGAGTCTGCTGGCGAATAATCCGTTATATCGCCCGGAGTATTCGTGGGATCGCTTTGGGCATTCGTGGGCCGTGTATCTCAATTACATTCTTATGCGGGAGACGATTGTGCCCTGGAGCGCAATGGCGATTTTGGGGGTGTTGCTGGCGATTGCAGTCGTGTTTCGCTCGCGGCAGTTGCTGCTGGCCTGGCTGATCATCGTAATCGGGACATTGCCGGTTTCGTTTATCCCTTACCGGGGCGGGTTCGTGCTTTATATTTCGTGGGCGGGATGGGTGCTTTATGCGGCGGTGGTGCTGGTGGCGGCGCAGGATTTGCTGCTGCGGAAATGGCCGCGGTATCGGACGGCATTGGCTTGTGCCGTATTTATTTTGGTGGGCTGGCGGTTCGGGAAGCTGAATCTGCATGATCAGCGGGTGGATCCGCGGCACTGGTTGTACGATCCTCCGTTCCAGGTGCAGTCGATGACGGCGCAGATGCGCGCGTTGCAGCCGGTGCTGCCTCGTGGCGCCCGAATGCTGTTCCTTGAAGACGCATTCACCAATAAGGAGTGGACGCCGTACTTCATCATGAAGCTCGCGTGGCATGACGACACCCTGGTGGTGGACCGGACGAAGATGATGGACGGGAAAGTGCCCGAGTGGAAAGATTACCAGTATGTATTTACGTATGAGAGTGGCCGTTACAAACAGTTGAAACCGTAAGGACGCTGCCGGGGGCGAGGCTCGCACCGCCACATTGGCGGATTAAAATTCTTGAGCTATGCACCAGTACGTATCAGGTTCCGGCAGTTGAGCTTCTATCGGCTGATTTGGGAAAAAACATGAGCAGGAAGATGATTTCTATCCATCTGGAGGCGGGGCGTGTAGAGGTTCAGGAGGTTGCAAAGCCTGAGCGCCCGGACGGCTTCGCGCTGATCCGATTGCTGACGGGCGGCATCTGCAATACCGATCTCGAACTGCAGCGGGGTTATTACGGGTTTTCGGGGACGCCGGGCCATGAATTTGTGGGCGAAGTGGTAGCGGCGGACACGGCGGCTCTGGTGGGTAAGCGTGTGGTGGGTGAGATTAATCTGGCGTGCACGGAATGCTCCTGGTGCAGGCGCGGTTTGGGCCGGCATTGCCCGCACCGGACGGTGCTGGGGATCGTGCGGCATCCGGGCGCCTTTCGGGAGTTCCTGACGCTGCCGGAGCGCAATCTTCATGTTGTTCCCGATTCCATTCCGGCTGAGATTGCGGTGTTTACGGAGCCACTGGCCGCTGCCTGCCGGATTCTGGAGCAGGTGAAGATACCGCAGCGGAGCGCTGTGGCTGTGCTGGGCGATGGCAAGCTGGGTTTGCTGGTGGCGCAGGTGCTGCAGGCGAGTGGGTGCCAGGTGCATGAGTTTGGGCGGCATGCTGAGAAGTTGCGTATTTCGGAGAAGTCCGGGGTTATTACGCAACTTGTGGGGGATGCGCTGCCGGAGGCGGAGTATGGGTGGGTGGTGGACGCGACCGGGTCGGCGGAGGGGTTGCGGGCAGCGATCAGAATGGTGGAGCCCTGCGGGACAGTGGTGATGAAGTCGACGGTGCATGGCGCGGTGGAGTTGGATACAGCGCCGGTAATCGTGAATGAGATTACGCTGGTGGGTTCGCGCTGCGGGCGCTTTGAACCGGCGCTGGATTTATTGGAGAGAGGGGCGGTCGATGTTGGCTCGATGATCTCGGAGAGTATGGGGTTGAGTAAGGCGGCGGAAGCGTTTGAGATGGCAGCGAAGAAGGGGGTTTTGAAGGTGATCCTGCGGGGCGAGGGGTAACGGGCGCCGTCAAAGAATGGATGGGTAGCATGAGCAACCGCTGGGGTCAACTTTGCGAAGATGGCAAAATGAAACTGAAATGACGATCCAGAGCTTGCGACAGACCGGCCGCGAAACGATTTTGAGTACGGCTGCGCGCTATGGAGCCCGCAACGTAAGGGTGTTTGGATCGGTCGCGCGAGGCAGTGCGGGGGATCAAAGCGATCTCGACCTTTTGGTGGATCTCGATCGGGGCCGAAGTCTGATGGATCTTGGTGTTCTTCTCATGGACTTGCAGTCTCAACTGAACATGCGGATTGATGTCGCGACGGAACGAATGCTGTGAGCGGATATTCGTGATCGCCTGCTGTCCGAAGCTGTGCCCCTTTGAGGGACGACTTCGCAAGGTTGCGGGACATCTCGCTGGCGATCGAACGAGTCCAGGCGGAAACCACGGCAGGTCAGGCTGCCTTCAACGATGATCCGAAGTTACAAGTCTGGGTGCTCTATCACTTGCAGGTTGTCGGTGAGGCATGTCGCGGCTTAAGTGAATCGTTCCGCGTACGGTTTTCGGATCCGGTCTGGAGCAAGGCGATCGGTCTACGGAACATTCTGATTCACCACTTCTTTGAGATCGACCAGGAACTGGTGTGGCAGGTGGTCGAGGGCGACCCTCCTTTGTTCCGCAACGTGGTTGAGTCGGCACTGAAACAGGTTTCGGAAAAGGCTGGCGATCAGGGCTCGTAAACTTTGATTCACGGCTGGTTAGCGGGGCGTGCTCGGGTGGCACCGGATGGGATACCAGGATCGCGGCGGAACGCGATCGGGATTGTGGAGCCTTGCGGGACGGTAGTCATGAAGTCGACGGTGCATGGTGCAGTGGATGTGGATACGGCGCCGGTCATCGTGAATGAGTGTGATGTATCAGGTTAGGTTACGTGCACCTTATGCGCCACCGACGGGATACCGTTGTTGTCGACCAGGAAGAGCATGTACCAGCCCGGCGGGGCGATGTTCGGCTCCCCGGTGAGCGTCACCCGCACCCTGCCACCGCCCTGGACCGCGATAGGCAGATCGACCAAACGCTGCCCGGTGTTAAACGAGTGAGTGGTCACGCCGTTCCGGATGAGGCTGGCCCAGCGAATGCCGCCGGCCTGCGGTGAGGAAATTTCGACGGCCTGTCCGTAGCGCCATTCCTCAGGTGCGGCCGCGATCACGGGGCGGGGTCCCTTGAAGAGGTAGGGCGGGCTGTAGACGTCGAGGCGCATCTCCTCGTTCTCCGGGTCTTTGCCCCATTCCACATGCGTACCCTGCGCGGGGTTGCCGCCCGCGACGACTACGCGTCCGTCGGGCAGCAAGAGAGCTACCGAATGGTAAAGGCGGGGAATATTGGAAGACGCAACCATGGTCCAGGTATTGGCGGCAG
>JAUZEU010000069.1 GCA_030838885.1 Bryobacterales bacterium
ACGTTCCGCGTCGGTGCGCAACTCACTCGGATTTACGCTTGCCGCCATCTATGTGGGGATTGCCGTGACCATCGCCACCGTCTACATGGGACTCACCGTAACCCCGCTATTCGCGCTGCTGACCGGCTGGTCAGAAGGCTATCTGGTATGTCCGGAGGCGCCCAATCCTCTTTTCAGTTTTCGACGGGTAGTGGCTTGACGGCAAAGGATCTGAGTTGAGGCGCTTGCTCCTGTTCGCCTGCATTGGAGGCGGCATTACAGTCGCGTGGATGTACCGGCCTTCGAGCGATGTTGAGGCTAGGGTCACCACTTCCGTGCTCGCACATGATGTCACGCCATTCGGAGTCAATCTTGGCAACTGGACGTTTTGGGGCGCGGAACAACTGTCTGCAAACGTTCTTAAGAACCCCGGCTTCGAAGGGCTGATCGACGGCGCTATCGCTATCCCCACACGCAACGGTTTCGACACGTTCGATGACGGCCCGAACTGGCTTGCACGTGACGATGGTTTCTGGGAAGGCGCGATGTACGATATCCGCGCAGGTCAGCAAGCCGGTAAGCAGGGGCATGTGGTTCATTCGCTGAAGAAGGGTCCAGGGGGGCTTCCTTCCTTCTCTGTTGGACGGGGGGAGCCTGTTCCCGATTTCGGATCGGCAGTCGCGCTCGTAAAGGACACCGAGGACAAGCTTCCGGCACAGTGGTGGTATTCGCGCAGCACGGGGAACTCCTTCGCACCCGCTCCGGGTCAGATACGGCCTGGCAGTCCGGGACGCCGCTCGTTAAGGATAGGCGCCGTGGGCGGCGATTACGCGGAGGTTGCGTCTTACTTCGACACCATCAGTGAGCGCGGCGGAAAGATGCTGCCACTGAACGGGCAGTGGAAGCTGTCGTTCTGGGCACGGGTCGAGGACGGACAGGCTTCGTTGAAAGTCCTCCTCAGGCGCGGGAAATCGCCGCCATTCCTCTCCAGCGAAGTGCCCCTCTCGACGGCATGGCGCAACATCGGACTTTCGTTTAACGGCAAAGACGACGGGCCGGCAGCTACCGTATCGTTACGACTGCAGGTCCAGGGAAAACCGGCAGGGCACGTTCTGATCGACGATGTGGATCTGAGAAGAGCTCAGGATGCGGGAAAGCCGTTCCGATCGGAGGTGGTCGATGTTCTGCGGTCGCTTCACCCCGGCTATCTTCGCGACTGGCAGGGCCAGCTTGGCGACACTCTGGAAAATCGCATCGCCCCGGCGCTTGCCCGTAAGTCGTACCGGTACAGACCTGGGCAGGACGATTCACAAACCGATTTCGGCTACGGAATCGGCGATTTTCTCGAACTCGCGGAGGACGTGGGGGCCGCACCCTGGATCATCATTCCCCCCACTTTCACCGATGCGGAATGCGCCGGTCTGGGCGACTATCTCGCGGGCCGGACGTTTCCTGCCGGACAGCAGATACTGGTTGAATTTGGCAATGAGAGCTGGAACGATTTGTTCCGCCCCGCCGGCATCACCGACCCTTACATGTATTCACAGGCCGCGGACCGTTGCTTTGCGGCACTCCGGCCGCATGCGACCGGTGTCCCCATTCGGACTGTCATCGGAACGCAATTTGCAAACCCCGCACGGATGGCTGCTTACGCTGAGGAAAGCCGCGGCGCAGATGTCTTAGCGGTCGCTCCGTACTTCGCTTATACGATTCCAGCGGGCCTTTCGCTGAGCGCCCGCATCCCGCTGTTGTTTGAGCCCCAAATCGCAAAGCTGACGGCGGCGGTTCATACGGCAGCGTCAGTCAGAAAGGAACTCGCGACTTACGAAGTGAATCTTCATTCCGTGGAAGGCGACGCGAGTGAGGCCGAACGATTGCCCCTCGTTGCGGGGATCGCTTCCGGCTCAGCGCTCGCCAAGTCCATGCTCGACGCTCTCTCGCGGGGCATTCGAAAGCAGTGCGTCTACACTCTGAGCGGCTTTGATGCCGGATCACGTTCGGGCAAGGAATTTACGCCGCTGTGGGGCATTGTGCGCGACCTTGGCCCGACCCGGAGATTGCGGCCCACGGGACTGGCTCTGCAGCTCATGAACGGAGTTTTGAGTGGAGACATGCTCCAGGTAACACAGCGGGGACCCGGCGACGTAACCGTATATGCCTTTTCCGCAGGACCTTCCGCTGTCGCCGTTTCGGGCAGTTCTGTCCGAAGGAAGGTTACCATTCAGTTGCCGGTTGCCCAATCGGGCTCTTTTCGCTTACTTCGCCTTGGGGCGCGCTCGGTTTCTTCAACCAATGAAGATGCTGAGGATGTCACAGTCACGCACGAAACCGTTCCGCTCACGGGAAACACGGTAACGTTCCTGCTGGAGCCGTGGAGCATGGCCGTGCTGACCCGGCTGGAGAATTCCCTGCTGTGATCGGCCCCCGCATCAAGATTATCGCCAGTTTCACGGCTGCGGTCACGCTGACCGTTGCCGCAGGCCTTCTTACATTCCGCCTAATCCGACTCGGTGCGGATCACTATGTCTGGGTGGAGCACACGCATCAGGTGATCGCCGAACTGGATCGCGCCAGCGACGAACTGGATCGCGTCGATCATGAGAGCCAGGCATTCCTGTCGAACGTAAAGCCGGAGCAGGTCCGCGAGGTGGAAGCGGCGATTCAAAGAGGCATGGACCGCGTCGATTCCGTGGGGCGTCTGGTGCAGGACAACCCGGCTCAGGAAACCCGTGTGAATGGTCTGAAGAATCTGGTCAACCGGAAGGCTCCTCTGGTACGGACGCTCGCGCGAAGTGTCCTGCGTGAGAGCAACAACGCGGCCGTCCGCGATGCGTTCGCGGCCTCGGCATCGGAGTTCCGAATCACCACTCAGGCGGCTATTGAAGGACTCCGGACTCCGGAGTTCTCTCTGTTGGCCGCACGAGTGAAGAGAAGAGAACAGAGCGACCGGGTGATACGCGCGCTGATCTGGTCAGGCTTCGGAGCCGCGGTGCTGATCGGGCTGTTCGGATTGTGGGTTGCTATGCGCGAACTGAAGCGCAGAGAGCGCGCCGAACGCTGGCTCAAGGAATCCGCGGAACGGCTCACCTCGGTCCTCGAAAGCACTATGGACTGCGTTCTTGCGGCGGACAGAAAGTTTTCAGTACTCTACGCCAACCAGCGTGCGGCTGCACTTCTGGGAGACGCCGCTAAGGTTGGACAAAATCTGCTGAATGCATTCCCCGGAGGGGACGTCCTTTTACCGGACGGCTTCCGCAGGACGATTGCCGAAGGTGTGGCAACACGTTTTGAAGCGCATGCATTCACCCCGGAGATATGGCTGGACGTCTCCGTTTTTCCCACGCCGGAAGGTCTGGCAGTCTACTTTCGCGATGTCACCGAACGCAAACTCCTGCGGGAAATACTGCGGAGCAAGGAACAGCACCTCGATACCGTGGTCCGGCACAGTTCGGATGCCCTTACCATCCTGGACGAACAGCTGAATATACGCTTTGAAAGTGGAGCCGCCTTTCGCATCTTCGGCTGCGATCCCGCCAGCCGCCCCGGCGAAAGCTTTCTGAAGTGGATACATGAAAACGACCGGGATATGGTTGCAGCGGCACTGCGCATGCCCAATGGCTCTCCCTTTGCGTTTCGCTACCGCCACGAGGATGGTTCGTTGCGCTATCTCGAATCGATCGCGACGGACTTGCGGGAGAACGCCACCACCCGCGGCGTCGTCGTAAATTCGCGTGATATCACTGAACGTCACCGATTACAGAATGACAACGAGCATGTTCAGCGTCTGCTGGAGGACTCGCAGCGCATGGCCACGATCGGTAGTTGGGAAATCGATGTCGGTGGCAGGATTACCTGGTCGGCGACTATGTACCGGATCTTTGAGCGCGATCCGGCGCTTGGACCGCCCACTATAAATGAGTTTCTGCATGACATGATCGCGCCAGTCGACCGCAAGAGAATCCGGCGCGCCTACATGCAGGCCCGGCGCGAACTGGCGACCAGGACGTATGAGTACCGGCTCCAACTGCCCGATGAGCGGATTAAGTATCTGTCTATGGTCGCAGAGCCCATGAAAAGCGACTCGGACGGCGAAACGGGGATGGGTGGCTTCGTTCAGGACGTAACTGAAGTCAGGAGGAATGAAATCGAATTGGCCGCGGCCCGCGATGCGGCGGAAGCGGCGGCCCGGGTGAAGAGCGAGTTCCTCGCGACGATGAGCCATGAGATCCGAACTCCAATGAATGGCGTGATCGGAATGACGGCCCTTCTGACGGATACACCTTTATCTGCTGAGCAGCGGGAGTATGTGTCTACAATCCGCAACTCCGGCGAGGCGCTTCTCGCGATCATTAACGATATCCTGGACTTCTCGAAGATCGAAGCGGGCAAGCTCGATCTCGAAGAAATTGACTTTGCTCTCTACACGACCATTGAGGGCTGCGCGGAAATCGTCGCCGCCGAGGCGGACCGCAAAGGCCTAAAGCTGATTCTGCCGGTACTTCCGGCGAAGCGGAGACTTGTCCGCGGGGATCAGAACCGTTTGCGTCAGGTGCTGCTCAATCTGTTGTCCAATGCCATTAAGTTCACCTCACACGGCGAGGTAACGGTTACCGTCGACATCCAGAATGCCTTCGGCGATACCACCCTCACCAGGTTTGAAGTGCGCGACACCGGGCCGGGTATCCCTGAGCAGACACGCGCCCGTTTGTTCCAGGCATTCAGCCAGGCAGACTCGTCCACTACGCGCAGGTTCGGTGGCACCGGCTTGGGTCTCGCCATATCACGGCGCCTGGTCGAAATGATGGGCGGAGAGATTGGTGTGGACAGCATTCCGGGAACAGGCTCAACGTTTTGGTTCACCGTCCGGTTCGGGTTACCTCAAAACCCCGGGAGTACAGATGCGCTGCTGCAGGGAAAACTGATTCTGGCGGTGGATGATGACGCGACCAGCCGCCGCGTGCTGCGGATTCAGCTGGAGCGAAACGGGTGCCGGGTAGTAGCCGTGGAGAGCGTCGGCGAGGCCCTGGCAGTACTCGGTTCTCAGGATCCGGCGCGGATATTCGATGCCGTTCTCTCGGGACTTTGCATGCCGGGGATGGATGGCGCTGACCTTGTTTCCGAAATTCGCGCCCTCCCTGCCATGAATCAGATTCCAATTTTGGTTCTCGCGTCGCAGGAACATCGCGAGCGCCTGCGCAACGCTGCAGTGAGTGAAGTCTTGCTTAAGCCTGTGCGGGAATCGAGCCTGTTGCGCTCATTGCAGCGAATTTTTTCCGATCGCCCGGCACCCGGCAAAGCCGCAGACATCGTCGAGTCGACGGGCGCAGATGGATCTGGCCGGGGAACGGTGTTGCTGGCGGAAGATAATCCGGTGAATCAGCGGGTGGCCTCACTCCTGTTGAAGAAATTAGGATATAAGGTCGACGTGGTGTCGGACGGGCGGGCGGCGGTGGCTGCGGTAAATGAGAAGGCGTACGATCTCTTGCTGATGGATTGCCAGATGCCGGAAATGGATGGCTTCGAAGCAACACGCGCGATTCGGGCGGGAGTCTCGGCTACTGTTCCAATCATTGCGCTGACAGCGAACGCTCTGCATGGTGAGCGCGAAAGGTGCCTCGCGGCCGGTATGAACGACTATCTGGCCAAACCGATCGACCACGATATTCTGCGGGACAAACTGGCCGAATGGATCACGGCGCCGACGGCCTGCTAGGGATTTTGTGTAGCGAACGTCATCAGCGCACGGTATTTCGGCGCCGTATTGGGATCCTGATCCTGATATTCCAGAGCGCCCCAGTTCCCATATTCAGTGAACGCACCGACATCGTTGAAGTGAACCAGCACATCGCCGCCCGATGCGGCCCAGTTTTGAAGGTACTGCGTGTAAACGCTTTCCATCCGCGGACTGCGGTTCGCCTGTTCAAACAATAAAGTCATGGCGCTGTTGTTCTCGGCGCCGTTAAAGCCTACAAGCGATTGGCCGCCTTCATAGCCCACCAGTTCTAAACCGTACTTCTTCGCAACGGCGGCGTTCGATTGCATCTCCTGCAATGCGCAGCCATTCACTTCCGCCAATTCGATGTCGATAATCTGATCAACTGTCATGGACGTGACCTGGTTCGCGGTGGCCGGATCGCCCAAAATTCCGAGATTCCCGCTTCCCTGTCCGCCACAATTGAAGTAGGGCGCGATGGCGAGCGCATCGGCGCTGCCGAACGCGTTCTGAAATGCAAGCGTCTGGTCGGACAGCCACGAATTGGCCGCCTGAGAGGCGATCACTCTGATCATCGGAGCGCCTGATCCAAGCACAGACTGAAAGATGGTGAACATCTGTACCGAGCGGTAAGCGGTGTAATAAGCCGCAGCGAGAGTGGGATCGGTGCTGAGTCCCAGATTCAGACCCTGCTGCTGAATGTACCCGTTCTGTGAAAAAGAAGTATTCCAGGTCTCATTGGAATACTCCAGATAGAACGGTGCCCCTGGCCTAAGTCCTGTCTTAACGGTGGTCGCGAACTGGCGGAGGTAATCGTCGCTGGCCTGCGCCGGGATGTTGAACCAGGGTGTTACGTTCAGAGTTGATGTCAGCTGGATCAGAACTTCCAGCGGCACGCCGCGCAGCGAGTACGTATAGTCCGAAGGAGCCGCGCGATCAGCCCAGTTCCGCACTGCCGAACCGTTGCTCAGCATCCACTCCATGAACCGCAGAACGCGGTAGTGCTGGAGCCTTTGCAGGAACAGCGGATGGAAAGGCTGGGCGAGATACGAACTTTCGAAACCTGGCATAATGAACCGGATATTCCGGATCGGATTCGCGGGGTTCGTCGCCGTTATCATGAGGAAAACCCCGTACGGCGCGGAAGTTACGGCCACGACCATCCGGCCAGGAGTCTGGCTGACGATGGTGGCACTGGACAGGTCGAACTGAATGGTCCCTTCTCCGTCGTACAAAAGTGTGTACTGACCGGTGGGGAAGTTCGCATGATCATCAAGGGCATTATCGAAAATGATGGTTTCTGCAAACTGCCCTGGCTGCAAAGCCTCGATCCAGCCATTGGCGTCCTGTTGGAGCGCCGGCCCGGATCCCCATGCCGCACCCTGCATTTGAGAAATCCAGGGACGGGCGATCTTGAAAGCGTCCACAAAGGGCCACGCGCGGGTGTAATCCGTCAGCTGCGAGAGATTCGTACCCACCCCGGGATGCGGCACCGGAGCCGCACCCCGCGGCACGGCAGTAACTGCTGTGGACGCGGGGCTGTCACCAGCTGAGTTGCTGGCGATGATGTAGAACGAATAGGTTGAGCCGTTGATGAGTCCGGTGATCACGCCGCTGTTGCCGGTTACCGTCGCCTGCAGTTGGGAGCCCATGAGAATCTTATAAGCTACTGCTCCGCTCACCGCATTCCAGTTCAGGGTGACCTGACGGTCCCCCGGTACAGCGGAAAGGCCGGTCGGAGCCGCAGGAGGTGCCGGACTGTTCGAGTTCAATGCCGGGTATGATCCTGAAATCCGGATCTCGTCGATCGAGCTCTGGTTAACGCCGGTCCCGCCGTTGTACGCCAGACTTCGGAAGGAAATCGATTTGGTAGTAGAGGCGGACACATCCGCCGTCGCGGGCATCGCATCCGGCGGGGGATTCACGAACAAACGAACCCAATTGGTCGTCCCAAACTCCAGCCGGGCTACCAGCAGCGCGGCCTGCCCCACCACGATCGGGACCGTGGACCGATAAACGGTACCGTCCAGCCTGAGCGACCAAAAGGGTGAACCGCCGAAGTAACCGACCGCTGCGCCAGCGGTATTGACCCACCATGCGGGGCTCGCACCGGGATGCAACGTCACGGAGATCTCATCGTTGCTGGTGCGATCCATCCGCATCAACAGGCCCACATACAGAGTCTGCCCCGTGTTCCCGATCAATCCGTTGTTCAGAAAGAAGCCAAAAGGGCCGGTCGCACTCGTGTCGAGCGTGCGGCCGGAGGTCTGCCAGTTCAGCCCTCCGATTCCATAATTGCCGAACTGTGAGACTCCGCCGTAACCGAGAGGAGCCGCGCTGGCAACTTCGTAGCCCGGAGTGGAGGTACTGTTGTTCTGCACCTGCCATGGCGCAGCCCATCCCGATCCCCCAGCCATTCCATTCAGGGCGCCAACCGGTCCGGAAAACGATTCGCTCGCAAGAAGCGCCGACTCAAAGCCCGGCAGATAAACCGGGAGAGCCAGGATAATCGCAGTGGCAATTCCTGGATAAATTTTTGTTTTATAGCGCAAGCTGTTTCACTTGATTGTACGTTTTATTCCGGAACGCTTGCGCGATTTGCGCGGAAGTGGCCCCTTCGCCGGCGCAACATCCGAAGCCGACTTAAGAGTTCATCCGTGCGCCGACATCCCGTGTCAACTGGCAGGGGCCTCTGGCGGGAATCCAGCTTTATTGATTCAGCGACGGTCCTGTTCCCTCTTTTCCCTTGCCGCCCCCTCGATTCACATTATTCCCGAATCGGAGGAGGCAATGTCCCGAAGCGGCTCGGGCGCGTGATTGTGTCTTCCATCATGAGCCTGCCCGCCAACAGGGTGGTTGCGGTTCAGTCGCAACCATTCCGACCGGTTGACCCGCATCGCCCTTACTACCGGTATCGCAAACCCTGGCAACCGGGAGTGGTCAATCTGTGCAACTCCGCGAAGCGGAACCTGGCGAAGGAGTTTGGGACCGACCTCACCAGCTTTGTGCGAGCCATTCGGGCTCCGCTATTCTGACGAGGTCTGAGTCTTCAAAAGCCCGGCGATTAAGCCGGCAGCAAGCACAGCGCCCCCAGCGAGGGCCTGGTTCCAGAGTTCTTTCGGGCCGACCGGCGGAGGAATAATGTTCATCTCCTCTACGGTGGCAGACCGGTACCGGGCGAGTTCGAGTTCAAGGCTCTTTCGGCCCTGCTCCATGGCCCAGCGATGGTTAGCCTCGAAGGCCGGCCTGACGAGGGGAGTCAGATAGCGAAGCAGCGGTTTCGTGGAGGTCAGTTTCCAGTCGAAAGTGACATCGGTGACGAGCCCGTTCTGGACAATGGACCAGATGCCGCGGCCATCCAAGTCGCCGCTTGCCTGTACGACGATGCGGTCCGGGCGGTGCACTTCCGAGGTCGTCGCCTCCCACCGGAGGGTGTAGGGAAGCCATCCTCTGGTCAGTAGTTTGACCTTGCCCGGAGCGGTTTCGCGCACCATCAGATACACAGAAGGCCACCAGCGTTGATATTCAAGCGGCGCACTGAGGATCTCGAAGACCTCTTCAGCGGTGCCTTTCACCCGCCACCGGGTGATGAAGTGATAGTGGTTTGCCATGGGCAGGCCTCCTTCTATTCATACCGCACTCGGCCTCACTAATGCGGTACAGTTCTGGTGATGAGAATTCTCACTTGTATGCTCTTCTCGGCTCTCCTGGCTGCCGCTGCGGACGAGCCCGGCTTCAAGCCGCTTTTCGATGGCAAGACGCTCAACGGCTGGAAACTCGTTGGCGGACACGGGCCCGGCTACACGGTTTCGGACAACCGGATCGTCTGCCCGAAGGAGGGCGGGGGCAACCTTTTTACCGAGAAGGAGTACGGCAATTTCGTCTTCCGGTTCGAGTTCCTGCTGACTCCGGGGGCCAATAACGGCATCGGGATCCGGGCTCCTTACGAGGGCGATGCAGCCTACAAGGGCATGGAGATGCAGATCCTGGACGATGGCGATGCTATGTACAAGGGGGTCATCAAGCCCGAACAGTATCACGGGTCTGTTTATGACGTCATCCCTGCACGGACAGGCTTCCGGAAGCCGGTGGGCGAGTGGAACGAGGAAGAGATCACGGCCAACGGGAAGCGGATCACGGTGCGTCTGAACGGCGTCATCATCCTCGATGCGGACCTGGGCATCGTCAAAGAAGCCAAGGTGCTGGAGAAGCATCCGGGGCTGGCGAGGACCGCGGGGCATATCGGGTTCCTGGGCCACGGGTCACATGTGGAGTTCCGGAGCATCCGGGTTAAGGAACTTCCCTAACGAGGTCTTCGACCTCAAACCGACGAGCGGAGATCGCCTGGATTCCTTAGAATTTCAGGCATGGCGAACATTCCGGAATTGTTAGACGGACACGTCACGCTGGAGGTGGAGTGTCTGGATCGGCTGTACCTGAACGGTTCTATAGGGGCGTTGGCGACACCGGGCGGCCTGGTGACATTCATGCGGGTGCAATTGGGCAAGCCGATTCCATCGCCGGTAGTGTTGGGGCAGGTGTCGGAGAAGTTCCGCGAAGCGGTGAAGGCGCAGGCGGAACGCGAGCAGATTCCGGTTTATCAGTTTCAGCACAAAGAGTGGAAAGACGACATTGCCAAGGCGTTCCGCCGGGAGCGCGCCGTGCGCGACCAGATCGTCTTCGTCGGCGTCGCGCAGGAGAAGGCGAAGGCGTTCAGCGGCACGAAGGTCAATGGACAGTTCCAGTTCAGCCGCGACAAGACCGTGTACGTCAATCACTATTACTTCTACCTTGACGATGCCGAGTTCGGGCCTTTGTTTATTAAGGTCTGCAGCTATGCGCCGTGGGGGATCAAACTTTGCATCAATGGCCACGAGTGGGCAAAACGGCAACTGGAAAAGCGCGGCATCGAATACGAGGCGCTCGACAACGGATTCCTCTCCTGCGCTGAACCTGACAAACTGCAGCAGATCTGCGACTGGCTGGGGCCGGAGCATATCGAACGGCTGTTCCGGAAATGGCTGAAGCGGATTCCGCTGCCGCTGCGGCCGGAGGACCGGCGGGACGGCTACGACTGGGATCTTTCCCTCTGGCAGATGGAAGTCAGCCTCACCCGGATTTTCGACCGGCCGCTCCGCGGGCGGGAGTTCTTCGAAG
>JAUZEU010000070.1 GCA_030838885.1 Bryobacterales bacterium
CTTATTGAAAAACAAAATCGAGAAGTTCTATCTCACCGACCAGGAGCGTTGGGAGGCAGTGGTACAGCGAGATAAGAAGGCCAACGATGCATTTTTCTATTCCGTAAGAACCACGGGCGTCTACTGCCGTCCGTCTTGCCCGGCACGACTTGCATGTCGCGAGAATGTGGCTTTTCATCGTACGCCGAGGGACGCTGAGCGGGCGGGATTTCGTGCATGCAAGCGGTGCAAGCCGAACGATCCCTCCGCTCATGGCGAACAGGCGGCCATTGTGGCCAGGGCGTGCAAACTGATTGTCGATGCCGAAGGACCACTCTCGCTTGATGCTCTGGCTGAGGCCATTGGCATGAGCCCGTCGCATTTTCACCGTGTGTTTAAGTCGATGACCGGCCTGACGCCGAAAGCTTACGCGACTGCGCACCGTGCCAAACGAATGCACGAAGAACTGTCGCGCCGCGCGACGGTGACGTCAGCGATCTATAATTCGGGCTTCAATTCCAACGGGCGCTTCTATGCCGAGTCCAACAAGAGACTCGGCATGAAGCCCACAGAGTTCAAGGCCGGCGGCGGGGGCGCGACGATCCGATTCGCCGTCGGCGAATGCTCGCTTGGGTCGATCCTGGTTGCCGCTTCCGATTTGGGCATCTGCTCGATCGCCATAGGCGATGACCCCAACACGTTGGTGAGGGAGCTCCAGGACCGTTTCCCCAACGCCGAGTTGATCGGCGGCGATAAGCAGTTCGAGCGGATGGTGGCCCGGGTTGTTGCCTTCGTGGAGAACCCGTCGGCCGGGTTGGGATTGCCGCTGCATGTCCAGGGCACCGCTTTTCAGCAGCGGGTTTGGAAAGCCCTGTGCGAAATCCCCTGCGGTACTACCTGTACGTATTCGGAACTAGCGCAAAGGCTCGGCCAGCCGAACGCTACGCGTGCCGTGGCCGGAGCCTGCGCGGCTAACACGTTGGCCGTCGCTATTCCGTGCCACCGTGTGGTGCGGACGAACGGTTCACTCTCCGGTTACCGCTGGGGCGTCGAAAGAAAGGAGAAGCTACTGGATGTCGAAGGGGTGAGGATCTAATTGCGGCGCCGCATAGAAATAGTGTTTTGCCCGATATGTCGCCGTTCAACTGGTTGCCTTTCCTGCTCAAACGCGTTCCACGCCGGGCGTGGAGGTGGTCGCGGATCATCGTTATGAGAGGACGATCGTCGTCGAGGACGACGCCGGGGACTTTAATCGTAGAGCGTGATGCACTGAAGTGCGGGCTCGTTCTGACGGTCCAAGGTGACGCCTCAAAAACACGCCGGGAAGATTGTGGCACGCGTCCCGGCGTATGTTCGACCCCGACTCGGACACGGCCACGATCAACGGCGTCCTGGTCAAGGATCGCTCGATAGCAGGCATGTGAAAGCGTCGCCCGGCATCCCCGTGCCCGGGAGCACGGTCGGGCGTTTAAAATCATTTACCGTACGGGCGATTGCCGCGGGCGATCTTACAGGGATCGCGATGCCGCATAAGCGTGTGGGGGCTTTGCGGAAGTGGCCTACGTCATCGCCGACGGCTCGATTTCATTTTGCGATCTGGGGCGAATCGCGACAGGCGTGAAAGAGGCATTGTTTGAGCAGCCGGGAGCTGGACCCCGGACGGCGGAATATTTTGCGCTGCGCGCCCTGCGTGACACCGATACCTGGCCATGCAGCAATCTTGCGTTGCGGCGCGAGTTACTCGCCGATCCGATGGTCAAAGTATCGACGGTCGAGTTGAACGAGCGTTCCGCACGCTTGCAGCCCTGGCGGGCGTATGTCGCCAGGTTTTTGTGGCGCAAGGCATACAGCGAAAGTCAGGCAAAGGAGACCTCCACATGATCAACATAACCCAAATCAGGCGGCTACCAACTATCGCCCAGCGCATCGAGTCATTCAATTGGGACGCTGTCAGCGTCGAACTCGACGCCTGCGGTGCCGCAATCATTGGCCCTCTGCTTTCGCCGGACCAGTGCAAGACGCTCATCAGCGGATTTGACAACGAGGAACTCTACCGCTCTCGCGTCGTTATGGCTCGCCACGGCTTTGGTCGGGGCGAATATAAGTATATCAGGTATGCGCTGCCTTCGGTCATCGCCGAACTGCGCGAGAGCCTTTACGGACACCTGGCGGAGATCGCCAATCGCTGGAACGAGGGGATGGGTATCGATATCCGATATCCTGCCGAGCACGAAGCTTTCAAGGCCCGCTGCCACGAGGCGGGCCAGACAAAGCCGACACCTCTGATCCTCAAGTACGGCGCGGGTGACTATAACTGCCTGCATCAGGATATTTACGGCGAGCACGTGTTCCCGCTTCAAATCGCATTCCTGCTGTCCAAGCCGAACGAGGAATTTACAGGTGGCGAGTTCACGCTTACCGAACAACGGCCACGCATGCAGTCGAGGGTGGAGGTTGTACCACTTGGGATGGGAATGGGCGTCATATTCCCCGTACATCACAGACCTGTGAAGGGTATACGCGGCACGTATCGCGTAAGCATGCGCCATGGCGTCAGCCGCGTTCGCTCGGGCCAGCGGTTCACTATGGGCGTTATCTTCCATGACGCCAAATAGCCACGATGTGAAATAAAACGGGCGTTTGTCCAGAAACGACCAAATGCGTTTGAGACAGGGCAGTTATCAATGGCGAGCTGTTTGACAGACGATGTTCGCATCAGAACCAGCTGTCAAAAAGCCAGCCGAAGGAGCGATGGTGCTCCGCGGCCTGACGGCGGCCATCGTACAAGCGCTGTAGATAAGAAAATTTCGGGTGGACACACATTCCCGGAACTTTTCGCGGCTCTCGAATGTAAAAGAATCAGGAGGTTCCATGTTAAGCCCCATTGAACCGTTCCGCTCCTTCTCTCATTCCTGGCGTAGCCCATATTTGGCCGGAGTTGCAATTCGATCTGGAGTCCATAAAGTGAACGCGGGTAGCGGGGAGGTCAACAACAATCCCCGTAAAGAAAACATTCGCATTGAACATGGGAAACTCGCCGATGCTCGAATGGGGTTGTCCACGGCTCTGGCACGTCCCTTGCGCAACCCTCGCCAGTCGAGCACGTCGCGGCTCTTCGGTTTAGCCGGAAACAGAAAGGATTGTGGATCTTGAATGTGATGTGCCGCCGAGGGAAATTCCACGATACTTCAGTTCCTGATTCGAAATGAAACGTACAGCCGGGCAATAGATTTATCGAAACATCTAAATGGTAAAGCACAACAGGAGTTCCCAACCATGAACAACAAACTCACTATGGGTGTCGCGCTCGCCGCGGGGGTATGCGGTTCAGCGATCATGCAGTATCTCGCGCCGCCGCTGGCTTTCGCGCAGGTCCAGATGCCAGTCGCAAAGGAGATTCGAGCGCAGAGTTTCAGGATCGTCGATCAGTCAAGCAATGTCATCGGAGTGTTCACATCGGAGCCGGTGCAAGGTGCGGTCCGCGATGTGCCCGGGACATCCACACAGAAGGTGCCAATGCGCATTGTGTTGCGTGACCAAAACGGGTGCGTGATCTGGAGCCCGGATGTCAGTACTAAACTCCTACCCCTCACTATGAAATGAGGGCAGACTTTGTGGTTCCGCGCCCTGCTGTCGTCCGCGGGTCCATCGGCCGGTCTTGCCTTACGAAGGATGGATAGACGCTGCCCGACCAAGGCGGGATCTGTTGATCCGGAGAATATAGTAAACCGGAACGCTCGACTCGAAGTGCATCTTTAAGAGAGTGCCAGCCTTTTGTGTTTTATTCCTACTGCCGCGATGATCAAACTCGCAAGAAGGGTGCAAATGACCAGGTAGAGGACACCCGCCCGATACGCTCCGGTATAGTTACTCAATAAGCCGACAGCGTAGGGACCTACGAACCCCCCGAGATTCCCAACGCTACTGATAATGCCAATGCTGGCCGCCGTCGCACTCCGGTTCAGCATTAAACTCGGTAAGGCCCAGAATGGGCCTCGATAGCTGTGCAT
>JAUZEU010000078.1 GCA_030838885.1 Bryobacterales bacterium
CGATCGGTACCCTGCCCAGCAGGGGGGCGGTGTACTGGACGTGAATCAGATCGGGCCGGTCCGCGCGCGTGAGTCGCGCCAGATCCCACCCAAGTCGCGTGTACGGGTTGGAAGCCACCCGGCGCACCTGAAACCGCTCGGGAATCCATTTTTCCGCACCAGGCTCGGAAATGTACGCGAGAAATTCCGAGTGACGATCAATTTCGGCAAATTCACGCAGCAAACTACGCACGTAAACCTCATTGCCGGTGAGATGCCGGCCGATGGCGTGTGCATCAATCGCGAAGCGCATCAGATAGTTCCAGTATAACGACTAAGTTCAGCAGGCCGCGTGACTTGCAGGCAGGCGTCCAGCTTTCGCCAGGCCACCTCCCATGTGTAGTGGCGCTCGAAAGTCCGCCTGCCACGGTCGGCCAGGCGTTCCCGTTCCCCTGCGTCCCCCGCCAGGCGGAGAATTGCTTTCGCGAAGGCATCCGGAGACTCGGCAATGGCGATGTTTTGACCGTCCTGAAACGCCAAGCCCTCTGCCGCCAAAGGAGTTGCAACCACCGCCCGTGAGGCGGCCCAACCTTCCAGGATCTTGATCCGAGTGCCACTCCCCATGCGGAGCGGCGCAATGACGACGCTCGCGGAGGCGATTTCCGCGCGCGCGTCGGGCACCGGCCCGGTGAGCTCAATGCCACAGCCGCGCGGCACACCATGTGGCAGCAGGTGCCGGACAAAGCTGTCCCCGCGACCAACGAGACGCAGTCGCAGATCCGGCCGCTGCCTGCGCACTTCGGGCCAGATCTCCCTGAGCAGGAAGCCGACCGCGTCGACATTAGGGTGGTATTCAAAGTTGCCCGAAAATACGACGAGTGGCCGTCCCGATTGTGCAGAGATTTCCTTTCCGGATGCCCCAAGAGCCGGAAGCGCGTTAGGATACACTTCTATCCTGGCGTCCGGCGCAATCTTTCGGGCGACGGCCTGGTCCGATTCGGACGCGGCCAGGACGGTCCCGAAACGGGGCAGGAGTTTGGCTTCCAGTTTTCGCGATACACCGGCGAACCGCCTGTGGCCCGCGCCTACCAGACCTGTGTCTGCTTTGGCGCAACTCCGGTGCAGCATGGACTCGACGTTGTGCAGGTCCAAGAGCGTTTGGCTGCATACTGCGTCCAGTTCTGCCACATACGGGGCAAGCCAGAAATGCTCGATAATTCCCAGATCGTAACGACGCTCGCCGATTGCGCTGGTGATTGCCGGGCCGAGACCGCTCAGTCGGTCAATCAAAGGTGGTACTCCCAGTAACGCGCGCCGTGCATTCCGCGCGTACCTCTCAAGCGTGCCTTTGCCATGTTTTGACAGCGGGATCACCGTCTGCGAGCGCACTAGTCCCGGCGGCAGCAGGGCTGGCGTACCGTTTTGAGAGATGAGAATCAGGTCGACCTGCGCAAATGCGGAAAAGTAGTGGATGAGGGACGCGGTCCGATATTGGCCTCCTCCATGCAAAGGGTACGGGGATTCCGGAGCGAGGAACAATACAGACTTGATGCCGCCGTCTCCACTCATGCGTTCCCCAGCAGCTCGGCGTAAATAGCCCGTGTAGCCCGTGCGGTGTCTTTCCAGGAAAAATCGGCAGCCCGTGCCAGGCCCGCTTTGTGAAGATCCTTCCGAAGGCTGTGACTGGAAGCGATGCTGCGCATCGCGTCGGCGAGTTCGTGCCCAGAATTGGCGTGGATGGCGGCGCCTCCCGCAACTTCCATTACCGCCGGATCGTGCGAAGTGATTACCGGACAGCCGCACTGCATGGCCTCAAGCACCGGAAGCCCGAAGCCTTCGTAGAAAGTCGGGTAAACGAAGGCAAGCGCGTCCGAGTACAGGCGTGGCAGTTGTTCATCGGCGACTTCCCCCAGAAGGTTAAGACCCTCGCAAGGCTCGATGGGAACGAAATCCGTGCGGTTCCGGCCGGCGATAATCAGGTCGGCGCCGGTTTCGGTTTTGGTGGCACGCCATGCATCGACCAGCGCCGCTACATTCTTGCGGGGTTCCAGAGTGCCAACAAAGAGGAAAAACGGCCGGGCCGCCGGATGAGTTTGCCGGCTGATGCCGGCTGGAGCCGGGCGGAACAGGGTGGACGCCGCAAGGGGAACGGCCCGCACTTGTTCCGGACGGACCCCGAAATGGCTGATGATCTCTTTGCGAACCGCTTCACTGACGGTGAGGATCAATCGGGCCCGACGGAAACGTACGAGCCAGGGCGTTCTCCGCCGAACTCGCCCCGCCGAATCGTGCCATTCAGGATTCCGCCAGGGCGAGAGATCGTGGATGGTGAGAATGGCCGGAGTTTCGCTTAGATACGGAACTTCGAAATTCGTGCCGTGGAACAGTTGCGCGCCAGACTCCCGGATGGCCTGACGAACGCCCCAGAGCCACCATCGCCTGTCGAGTTCCGCATACGCACCCCGGCCGCGGATCAGGTTCGGTGGTGCGTTCCGAAGAAAAGGGAAAGGCTGATCGGACAGCAAGAAATATTCATCTTCGGGAAATTCCTGCGCCAGCGCGAGCGACAGTTCATTCACGTACCGCGGCAGACCTCCGGACGTCAAAATCAGAGGCGTTGCGTCTAGTGCGATTCGCACCTCTACTTGTGCTGCAGCTCCCAATCGTAGTTCAGATCGCTGTGATTATGGGGGATGCGCCCCTCATCCGCGGGATCGTAAAAGCGATCGGTGGCGTAGATCAGCATGGATGGTTCGGTGCCAATCACTTTGTAGCCATGGGCGACGCCCGGCGGGATCAGTATCTGCCACGGCCGCAGTTGGCCCACGTACAGAGTATTTCTCTTTCCGAAGGTGCTGCAGCCGGGTCGCAGGTCAATCAGGACGACCTGCATCATGCCGGCCGCTGGCGTCCAGCAATCTGTCTGGTGCCGGTGGAAATGGAATGCTTTGATGATACCGGGATAGTTCCGTGCAGCTGATATCTGCGTGCTCTCCGGAGGGAAATGGCACGCAAGACCGCGCCCGATTCGCTGGATTTCCATGAAGTAACCACGATCGTCGGGCCACAGCGACACGGGTGCAACCCTCACATCGGTGATCAGTTGGGGCGAATCCGGCGAAAGAATCACGTCGCCGATGCCCTTCTCGCAGTGAGGAAGGTTGATCTCGGAAACCGGCAGGACGGTAATCATTGTTGATCTCCCGTTATGCCGTTGTTAGTCCGGCTTTGCTGCACCAGATTTGCGGCCCGGATGAGGGAATCGAAGGTTCCGGCGTCTGTCCACCAGCCGTCCAGAAAAGAAAAGCTCATGGTGCCTTCCTGAATGTAGGCGTTGTTCACGTCTGTGATTTCGAGCTCATTGCGGTGCGATGGTTTGCAGGTCGAAATCTTCTGAAACACCGTCTCGTCGTACATATAAATTCCTGTGACGGCGCAGTTGGATTTGGGGTTCAGAGGTTTTTCTTCGATTCCGGCTATCCGCTCGCCTGCCATTTCGGCGACTCCGAATCGCCCGGCATCCGGGACCTCTTTCAGAAGGATTCGGGCTCCGCGCTTCTGGGCACGGAAATCGTCTGCCGCTGAGCGGATGCTCTTCTCCATAATGTTATCGCCCAGCACCACGCAGATGGGCTGG
This sequence comes from Bryobacterales bacterium, assembly GCA_030838885.1. Lineage (GTDB taxonomy): Bacteria > Acidobacteriota > Terriglobia > Bryobacterales > Bryobacteraceae > BOG-234. The sequence continues at coordinate 3,617 of JAUZEU010000078.1, forward strand.
CCGTCGGCGAAGTGCTCGCAAAGTCCAAGCGCCTCCGCGATTCCGCCTTCGCCTTCCTGATAGGTGTAGGCGATGTGCTTGAGTCCAAATTCTTTCCCGTTCGCGAGCAGCCGCAGGAAGTCGCCGGAATTTCTTCCTCCGGTGACAACCATAATGTCTGTGATCCCCGCATCCACCAGCGTTTGGATGGGGTAGTAGATCATGGGCTTATCGTAAATCGGGAGCAGGTGTTTGTTGGTGATCTTGGTAAGGGGAAAAAGCCTGCTGCCAGTTCCGCCGGCGAGTACGATACCTTTCATATGACTACCATAGGATACTGACCCACATGGACCAATACAACTGGAGTGCGATTCCCGATGAGTTCATGAGCCCGCTATTGAGCCGGCAGGTGATCCACACCGAGCATATGACAATTGCACGGCTCCGAATGAAGAAGGGCGCGCTGGTTCCGCTCCATCAGCATCCCAATGAGCAGGTGAGCATGATGGATGCCGGCGCGCTGCGCTTCGAGGTGGGGGGCAGGGAAGTAATAGTGAGGGCGGGAGAAGTCGTGCGCATTCCGCCCGGTGTTCCGCATCTTGTGGAAGCAATGGAGGATTCTGTGGCGACCGATCTGTTCACGCCGCCCCGGCAGGACTGGATCAGCGGGGACGATGCCTATTTGCGGAAGTAAGCGCGGGGGCGGAACACCGATTCACAACGTGCGCCGCCCGGTACGATGCCCGTGCGCTTACCGATTGACGTAGATCGTCTTTCCGCCTGAGGTCACGACCTGATGCAGAGCGTCGGCTCCGACCAGGTCGAAGAGGTGCTGGCGCTTCTCGTTTTCTGTGGCCACGTACCACCGACGGGAGCTTTTCCATCGCTCGATGAAATCCGCGTCTCCGATGAAAACCTTCGGCGCGCCCGGAGCGTAGGATCCGTACTCCAGATTGTTCTTCCTCCCGTTCAGTATCAGTGCGGACCTGTTCGTATAGAAGAACAGCCCGGACATTTCGTAGTAGGGATCGTCGAGGATCAGCTCCCCTTGGGGCGCGCGATTCAGCGCCATGGCGAGCGGATAAGAGCCGAGATAGGGGTCGAAGGCGATCAGGGCGAGGCGCGCTGCCTGAAAAAACAAAGCCATCATGAATGCCAGAGCCAGCGCTGCCTGTTTGCGGTGCAGAGCGAAGGCGCCGATCGAGCCGGAAAGCATCGCGAGCCCGGCAATAGCCAAAGGCAGGCGCAGATACGCGAATGATTTGACCGTGAGATCGCCCATGTGTCCGAGCGACAACGTGTATGCGCCGGGGTTCTGCGTCAAGGCCTGCGAGATGTCTCCAGGCGCGGGATAGCCCCAACTGGCCCACAACAAACCCAGGATCGCGATGAAAGCTGCAGCCGCAACCGCTCCGGCGATCCGAATGCAAATTTTCCAGGCGCGCTCGCCGGATTCCGCCATGGCGCTGCCGAGCAGCATCGCGAAAGCCGGATAGGCGGGCATCGAATAATACTCCTGGGTGGTGGAGAGCGCAAAGAAGCCCATCACCATCCCGATCCAGCACAATGCCAGGAGGCGCATCCGGGATGCCCGGTCTTTTGCCTGATAAGGCAATTTGACTGCCCGCACGAAGAATGCGCTGAATGGGAAGAACCACGCGAGGTGGAACAACCAGAAGAGATAGCGCGGCACAGTGTCGTAATCACGGGGGTAGCGGAGGTTCAGGAAGCGAAGAATGTGCTCATTGAAGAAGTAAAACCAGAAGAACCCGCGGTACGACCCGGATTCACTGTGCATGGTGAAGTCGAAGTACGGCGGATTACGCAGGGTGGCCAGTATGTGCCAGGGCGCGGCGATCAGCAGCATCAGCCCGACTCCCGGCAGAATCCGTAGCTTGCGCCAGACTTCGCGTCTCCGCCACTGCCCACTGAATACAAGGTACAGAAAGGCTGTGCCGAGCGGGAACACGGCCGCAATCAGGCCTTTCAGCAACATGCCCACAGCGATGGCGGCCCACGCGGTGAGTGCCCACCGGGCAGAGTGAGGCTCGTCGGGTTCTATCGCTCGGAAGAATGACCACATTGCCAGGGCGATGGTCAGCGTCAGCATCACGTCTGGTATCATTATCCGGGTGAAAAGCCATAAGCCGAGCGATGTGGCGAGACTTAGCCCGGCGTAAAGTCCGGCGCGCGGGCCCATCGCCCACGCGGTCATGCGGGTAACCAGCCAGCACAACAGAATGGCGGAGAGCGCGACGGGGATTCGCGCGGCCCAGTCGTGCTCCCCGAAGATCGCCATTGAAACGGCCATCGTCCAGTACTTCAGCGGAGACTTTTCCAGGTACTTCACGCCGTCCAGGTGCGCGGAAACCCAGTCTCCCGAATGCAGCATGTTGCGCGAGATCTGCGCCTGCACGGCGTCCACATCGTCCATCAGCCGCGGGGGGCTGAGGATCGAGGTCAGGTAAATGAGGGAAGCGAAAAGGAGGACGATCAGCTCGCCGTGACGTAGACCGCGTTCGCCATCTGGTGCTCTTCGGCCGGGGCCACTTCGATGTTCCATCTTTTGAGCCACAGAAAGAGTGTCAGCAGACCCCATAGGTGATATCCGGCATTGATTCGCTTCTCAGTGTGATTCCGGATAAGCATTTCGGTTGCATCAGGGTCGAATAAAGAAGTCCGGCGGAGTGCATCGGGTGTAACGGTGTCGCGCAAGAGCGGCAGCAGCGGTCCCCGAAACCATTCGTGAGCGGGAATGTCCAGCCCGGCTTTTTTACGATCCAGAATGGAATCGGGCAGTTTGCCCCGCATGGTCTTCTTTAGAATAGCTTTCTGATTCGCGCCGCGGATTTTCAGGCGTTCGGGCAGACGGGCCGCGAACTCCACAATACGATGGTCCAGGAGCGGAGGGCGCACTTCCAGCGAATGCGCCATGCTCATCCGGTCTACCTTATAGAGCAGGTTGTCCTGCAAATAATAGAGCTGGTCCAGCAGCATGTAGCGGTTCAGAAAGCCGACCGCATCACCGGTGGGTAAGGTATCGAATAGCTGGTGGGGATGATGACCATTCGAGTGGGGCAGCAGTGCCTGCTTCTGGGCGCGGGAAAACGACCCGTTCCAGAACAGGTGCGCCTCATCCGGGTGCAGCAGAGAGCCTTCCAGCCAGCGCTTCACCTTGTATTCAAAGCCGATCTTGGCATCGGAAACGGGCAGTACCGAGTGAGCTGTGCGGAGCGCTGCCCGGCGCAGCAGTTCCGGCACAAACCGCAAAGGTTGCGCCAGTTTGTCCGCGCGATACGTCATGTAACCGCCAAACAACTCATCGCCACCCTCGCCGGATAGCGCAACGGTGACGTGCTGGCGGCTCATCTTCGAGAGGAACCACACGGGAAGAGCGCCGGCATCGGCGCCTGGTTCATCGGAATACCAGGCGAAATCTTCAATAGCCGAAGCTACTTCGGAGGCGCGGTTCAGTTCGAATTCGTGATGCTCGGTGCCATAACGGTCGGCCACATCGCGAAACCAGACGCTCTCATCGCACGATGCGTTTTCGAAGGCGATGGAAAACGTCTTCACCGGGCGCGAACTCTGCTCCGCA
>JAUZEU010000107.1 GCA_030838885.1 Bryobacterales bacterium
TTGAAGGATCCAAGCGAACGGCAGACCGAAACATTTCCCTTGCGGCGTCGAAGCGATTCTTTCAGAATACGCGCGACCTCCATTCCCAGCTCTTCTATCTTCCAGAACGCTATCTCAGCACGAGGCAGGTACTGACTCTCTGGATTTCTCTTTTCGTACTTCCTGTCTGGACTAATCTAATCCACCGTCGCGCCCTCTGGTTCAGCGCTGCTCTCGCTGTACTTGGACCCTTGCCAATCGCGTTTCTCCATTTGCGCTGGTTTTATGTAATGTACGTTCCGATGATTCGATGGGCCATCTACTTTGCGACATTGCTTGTGATTGCACGCGATGGCATCGTGCGCGAGCTTCGACGTGTTCAGGCTATATATAAAGGTCCAGACCAGAAAACCCGCTTGCGGCGTGCCCGCAGGACGATCAGCGCCAGCAGGCGATAATGAGCTTCCGGTGTCCCCGTTAAAGAATGAATGGCCCCCGGATTCGATGGCTTACGTCGTTGTCGAGATGTTTCGCCATTATGAGACTCCTGGGCGAGCTGCGGCGCGCTCCAGCAAATCCCGCACCTCGTCATCCGTTGTTTCGGAAAAATCCTCGTACCACCGGCTGACCGCGTAAAAGGGTTCCCGGGTGACCGCGCATACGATGTGGTCGACTTCGGGTCGGAACTCGTCGCAGGTTTGTGGTGCGGCGACCGGCACCGCGACAATGATCTCGCGCGGCTCTTTTTGCCGTAGCGCCTTGGCCCCAGCCAGCATCGTGGCTCCGGTTGCAAGGCCGTCATCGATCAGAATTACGACCTTGCCGCGCACCTCCGGAGCCGGGCGACTGTCGCGGTAGGCCCGCTCCCGGCGCTCCAGTTCCTTCTGTTCGCGCGCAGCGATCATATCGATCATCTCTTCGGTCATGCCCAGTTCCCGGACCAGCAGAGGATTCAACACGCGCACGCCACCCGAAGCGATCGCTCCAAATGCCAGTTCCTCATAGCCAGGCACGCCAAGCTTTCGAACCACAAACACGTCCAATGGCGCACGGAGAGACAGTGCCACTTCAAAGGCCACCGGAACCCCGCCACGCGGTAAAGCCAGCGCAAGCACGTCAGTACGGTTTCGGTATGCACCGAGGCTCGCAGCAAGCAGCTTGCCAGCCTCATAGCGATCACGGAACGGTAGCAGCACCCGTGTATTCTCGATTGGCGAAGCCATAGGTTCCAATTCACTACGTAAGATTCTCTGCGGCAACCCTCATTTCGGAAATTCTCTTAACGCGGCGCGCCGCTCGGGCGATAGACGATAGACATAACTGATACCTCCGTCGTTCGATACCCTCCAGGAGCAACCAATCGGCCAATGCAACGGTCGACTATTGCCCGGCCAAGGTGAAACGCGAGCGGGGAACGATCTCTGAAAACGGACGATCGGCCTCAGCAATCTTGAGCAGTTCGCCGTTCGTTAGCCGGTCCCATCCCTGTTCCGCTGTCGTGCGGACGCGGTGAACGAGGAGATAGCGCCGAATCTGATCCGGAACGTTCTTATCGAACAGAACGCGCAGGATGCTGGCTTTCGCCGAAATCTTTCACACCAGCTACGAGGCGCAAATCAATTTTCCAGGCCTTCGCGATTGCCTCCGGTGTCATGCCGTCTTCGAGGTTATCGAGAACCGTTTACACAGGCATACGAGGCTCTTCCCGGAATACCGGCGCTCCGGACAGATACCGTGGGTCGCTCATCGCCAGATCGAATTTCGACCAGTGCATAACAAATGCCTCTCACCTCATTTTAGCTGCTCCTGCAGCGAAGGACACCGTAAAGCCACATGGGTTGGAATCAGAAAGCAGAAGGGAAATGCCTGTTTCCCGTATTCCTTTCAATCACCCAGGCGGAGGCGGTCGTTGACGGCGTCCTCCAAATCCTGCCGCACTCCCAGGTAATCCATGGTGGTCTGAATCGACTCGTGGCCGAGCAGCAGCTGAATTTGTTCGAGTGAGCCGCCCCCCTCCCGGCACAGCCGGGCGCAGGTGCGCCGCAGGTCCCGGGGCGCCAGTAACCCGGTCTCTCCGGCGTAACTGCGCACGATGAACCAGACCGCGTTTTCCGACAGCCCCCTCGGGCTGACCAGGCCTGCTTTGTTGACGGCGCGGAACAGGGGGCCGGACCGGATGCCGGCAGTTTCGAGCCAGGTGTCGAGCAGCTGTTTGACCCACGCTGGCACAGGCACCGTGCGCACACGTTTTCCCTTGCCTCTCAGATCCGGAATCACCCAGCGGCCGGCCCGCTGCTGAATGTCTCCGGCTTGCAGGTCGATGAGTTCGGCCCGGCGCAGCGCGCAGCCGAGCAGGAGTCCGAGGACAGCCCGGTCCCGAATGGCTTTCGGCTCTTTGCCGTCCGGTGCCCGGAGCAGCGTCCGGGCCTGTTTCTCGTCGAGCCAGTTCCCCGCCCGAACGCCCCGCCTTTTAACGCCTTTCACTTGGGCAATCGTGGCGGCCGTTTCCGGAGCCAGCAGGCCGTTCCCGGCGGCTTCCGAGGCAAGTTTCCGCAGCGCCGCCAGCCGCACATTGATAGTAGACGGAGCCAGCTCCTGCGCTTCGAGCTGCGTGCGGTACTCCTGCACGAGCGCCTTTGAAAAAGCGCCGCGGGACTCGGACCCGCACCAGAGGAAAAAAGCATCGAGCGCAAAGGCGTAAGCCCGGCGGGAGTGGGGGGACGAGACCGAATCGAGCACCTGCCGACGCATCTCGGGCGGGAACGCGTCCCAGCAAAGCGGGCCGACTGGTTTCAGGCAGCCCGCCTGGCCCCATCTTCGCCAGCAGACAAAAATGAAACACCGAACGAATCGGGCGCAATCCAGAGCTGCAGCTGCAAAGGGACTTCGGGATGCTGTTCGCGCCACAGCCCGAGGAGCGAAGCGGGGAGCCAGTGCCGGTGGCGGCGTAACTTGTGGACGAGCGCATGGCAGGCGGGACAAAGCGTGACCAACCAGGCGATCTCCTGCACTCCCGGCCGGCGGTGATGGACGGCGCGCTGGTTGCCGGCCCCGCAGCCCCGGCACCGGCAGCCGTCCCGGGCGAGGACTTCCTCCCGCAGCCCCGCAAAATAGCGCAGCGAGTGGCGGCGCTGCCGGTAACAAACGGCGCACAGTCCGGCGACGGCGGGCGGAGCACCGCAGTCACGGCAAAACAGCGGGCGCTGCGTGAAACAGGTCACTCAGCCAGTATAGCTGTTGATAATCC
>JAUZEU010000141.1 GCA_030838885.1 Bryobacterales bacterium
GCAGAAAACTCCGGCGGTTCCTAACAGAGACGGCTCGCTGACGCTTGCCGTCACCCACAGATTCCTCCGACGAGGCCAATTTATAGACCAGCCAGGCGTGCTGATCGCCGAATGACAATGGTATCGCTCTTGCACCAGCTCGAAGAGGCTATTGCCCTGCGCGGGTCTCAGAGTCAAGTTTGTATGCGTCCGAGACCAGACTCAGGAACTGATAGGTTCCCGACTGACCTGATTCGGCCAATCCAACTTCATAGGTGCCTCTGTTGGTCAGGGTTACTTTGGCGCGAGCCACGCTACCGCCGGAGGTGTCTGTGACGCTTGCGACGACGGAGCCGAAAAGTGTCCGAAAGGGCCGGGCACGCAACAAGGCGTGAGGGGGCCGACCCAGACAAAACTAATGGAAGGAGTTCATAAGGGTTCGCACGAATGTGTTCATAGAACCTCCCAAGAGCCTGGTACCTGGTGAACTGAAGAACCTGCTGAGGAACTGAGAGGTCAGGCACGAGAGTCATCCTGGAGTTATGGCCTGTGAGCAGGCACCTGCCGGCGTATTCGGCTTGACTGTCCCTTAAGTAATCGGCCAACGCGTGCTGAACCGGTTCGGGAAGCGATCGATGGTGTAATCTGAGGTTCGCTTCGCGTTCGAGCTGTCGAACGCGAAGCCGGAGACAGCGCATGCGCTACATCACGCAGCGGAATCCGATATTAGTCGTCGAACTGTCCGGACTATTGGAAGTCCTGGCTGCAACACGGTAACGATTGCAATATGACGCATGGCACAGATACGAGCCACCCTTCATTACTTTGGTCTGACCGTTCGAAGGACCCACCGGATTGTTGCGTGGAGCGGCAACGCGCCACCTGGGATGAAACCAGTCACTGCACCACTCCCAGACATTGCCCGTGATTCCGAACAGGCCATATCCATTGGCGGGAAATGCATCCGCGGGAGCCGGTGCGGTGTATCCGTCTTCCCCGGTGTCCCGGCCAGGAAATTCTCCCTGCCAAATATTGCATAGGTGACGACCATCCGGGGTTAGCTCGTCACCCCATGGATATAGCTTCTGCTCCAGGCCACCGCGCGCGGCGAATTCCCATTCCGCCTCGGTGGGCAGTCGCTTTCCAGACCACTGGGCGTAGGCGGCCGCATCATTCCATGAGACGTGAACAACAGGGAAAGAACCGCGTTCGTTAATGGTGGAATCCGGCCCTTCGGGATGACACCAATCCGCGCCGAACACCTTGCACCACCAGGGCGTCATCATGACCGTATCGGAGACCAGTTCTGCATAGCGGCTGGCGGGAATATGGCCGCAGAAAACGAAAGACCACCCATAGCGCTCAGCCTCGCTGCGGTACCCCGTAGACTGCGTGAACTCCCCGAACTGCTCATTGCTGACCGGCCGCGCGTCCATTTGGAACGGCTTCAGGCGTACCCCGACAACCGGACCTTCTCCATCACCAGGGAAGCCGCCTCTGTAGTCCGTGCCCATGTAGAATCGCCCGCCATCCAGTTTGACCATCCCATCCGCCGAACCGCGGTAAACAACGGGAGCCAAGGTTTTCACAGCGGGCGCTTCCGGACCGCCGCGTTGAGGAGAACAATTCGGGCACGACATATTGCCATATTAGATCCGGGAAGCCCCTCTGGGCAGTCGTATGGTGTTCTCAATGAGAAGACAAGATTTGCTTGGCGGATCGTTTGCGATGGCGTCCGCGGCGCAGGCGCAATTTCAAATCTCAGCGTGCGCAAGCCGAACATTGTGTTCATTATTTCCGACCAGTTCCGGGCGGATGCGCTGGCCTGCATGGGCATGAATCCCATGAACTTGACGCCTAACCTGGACGCGATGGCGCGCCGGGGCGTCCTCTTCACCCAGGCGATCACGAACCAGCCGGTCTGTGCGCCGGCCCGCGGCTGCATGTTGACGGGTCAGTATCCCGCGCAGCATGGAGTATGGAAAAATGCGATGGGACTGAAGCGGGACGCCGTAACCTTGCCCGGACTTCTCCGCGATCAAGGCTATACAGCGAATTTCATCGGCAAATGGCTTCTGTCTGCTCAAACCCCGACTGACAGGATGAGCGGACCAGTGCCAGTCGCTAATCGCGGCGGCTTTCTCGATTTCTGGGAAGCCGCCAACGCTCTGGAGCTGACCTCACACCCGTTCGAGGGCGACGTGTACGACGGCGACGGGAAGCCGTTGCACTTCGAGGGTGAATACCGCGCGGACTTCCTGACCAGCCGCGCGGTGCGGTTTCTCAAAGAGAAGCGGCAAAAGGATCGTCCGTTTCTGTTGATGGTCTCTTATCTGGAAGTGCACCATCAGAACGATACGGACTTGTTTGTACCCCCGAAAAAGTACGCGAACAAATACCGCAATCCCTGGGTGCCGCAGGATCTGCGCCCGCTGCCTGGAACATGGCCGAGCCACCTACCCGGCTATTACGGCTCCGTGGCGGGCATTGACGACGCAAGTGGGCACGCTTCTTGCGTCCATCAAAGACGAAGGCTGGAGAATGACACCGTTGTCGTTTTCACGAGCGACCACGGATGCCACTTCCGCTCCCGCAATTCCGAATACAAGCGGAGCCCTCATGAAAGCTCCATCCATATTCCGCTCATTATGCAGGGGCCCGGCTTCAATCGCGCCATGGAGGTGCCGGAGCTGGTCAGCCAGGTAGACCTTGCACCCACCCTTCTGGACGCGGTCCGGCGCAACGGTGCCCCGCAGCATGCAGGGCCATAGTATGCTGCCTCTGCTGGAGCGAAAAACCGAAGGCTGGCGGAACGAAGTTTATATCGAGATCAGCGAATTTCTGACTGGCCGAGCGATAAGAGCCCCGCAATGGACGTACGCGGTTGCGGTGCCCGCTGTGCAAAAGCTCAGTGCTCGCTATAACGAGTACATCCTGTACGACCGGTTCGCCGATCCTTATCAGCATGTGAATCTGGCGGGCCGAACCGAGACAAGGGAGTTCTCCGCCCACCTCCGGGACCGGCTGATGACGCGAATCGCAGAGGCGGGTGATCCCAAACCTGTGATTGATCCGCCGTTCATTCCTTACGTTTGATTCAGGCGCCGGACACCTGTGATAGGGTGCAAAGAAATATGAATCGACGCGAGTTTCTGGGTTCGGCAACTGCCGCCGCGTTAACTGCATCAGCCGCGACCCCTGCACGGCCCAATGTCCTCATGATCGGCGTGGACGATATGAACGACTGGGTGAATTGCCTCGGCGGATACCCGGGTGTCAGAACCCCCAATATCGATCGCCTCGCCAACAGGGGAATTCTGTTCAGTAACGCTCACTGCGCCGCGCCGGTCTGTAATCCCTCGCGGACGGCTGTTTTCACCGGCAAGAGACCGTCCACCTCAGGAGTCTATGACAATGAGCAATACTGGCGGCCGGCCCTGCCCGGGGTGCTCACTATTCCCGAGTATTTCCGAAAGAATGGCTACTACGCGGCAGGCGCGGGCAAGATTCTGCACCACGTGGCGGGTTTCAATCCGCCGGATCAGTGGGATGAGTTCCAGTTGCAAATCTTCGACGATCCCTGGTACCGGCGTGCAGAGTGGTATCCGTGGGTCACGAAAGAGCCAACTCCGAAGGCTTATCCGTACAACGGAATCAGCAACTTTCCGGGCGAGTTCGATTGGGGCATTCTTCCAAAGAGCGAGGCCGAGTACGGCGACATGCGGGCGGTCGACTGGGCCGGGAAGTTCCTCCGGAAAGAACACACGAAGCCCTTTTTCGCGGCCGTCGGTCTCTGGCATCCGCACATTCCGATGTTCGCGCCTCAGAAGTACTTCGACATGTATCCGAAAGATCGCGTGAGCCTGCCGGTGACACCCGATGACGATCTCGGCGATGTACCTCCGCAGGGCCAAACCTTTGCCGCAGTTCGCCGGGATGAATTTGAGCGGATCGTGAAGGATGGCAAGTGGCGGGACATGGTGCAGGCGTATCTCGCGTGTATTACGTTTGCCGACACCATGGTCGGGCAGATTCTGGACTTTCTGGACAGCAGCCCGTACGCAAAGAATACGGTGGTGGTGTTCTGGTCCGACAACGGCTGGCATCTGGGCGAGAAACGGCACGTGCATAAATCCACGCTTTGGCAGCGTTCCACACACGTCCCGCTGATCATTGCACGCCCGAATACAGCCCGGAACGGCCGCGCTCGGGTGCAGCCGGTAAGTCTGCTGGATCTGTATCCGACACTGGTGGACCTCTGCGGCCTTCCTGCAAACCAGGATAACGAAGGCATGAGCCTGAAGCCGCTTCTCGAAAACCCTCGTGCCAGCCACCCACCGGTTGTGACCACGTACTGGCCGGATAACCATTCGGTTCGCGATGAAAGATGGCGATATACGCGGTACAAGGATGGCAGCGAGGAACTGTTTGACGAGGGCACGGACAAGAACGAGTTTCACAACCTCGCCGGAAACGCAAAGTACGCAGATATCAAGCAGCGCCTGACGCAAGCTATGCCGGCGAAGAGCGCCGATCCGGTGCCGGAAAGGCCGGCGTATGATTTCGACTACGCGAGCTACAGCTATAAGTTAAAAGCCGGTAAGTGACCCTTGTGCTCGCAGGAAACGATCGATATAGTGATCTGCGTGCTCCTGTGCCCTGATCGCAGAGAACGGATCGCGGGCCGGAAAAGGATTCTCATTATGAGAACGTGCTCAAAGCAATTGCTGTACCTAACCGCATTCGTCTGCCTGCTGACCGGGGTCGCCACCTCCCTGGCTCAAACGCCGAAACCGAAACACATCAACAGGGCGATAGAACTGCTTGCCGACGGCCAGCCCATTTACTACACCGGTTCTCACTCGGGCACCACTGGTACGTTTGAGCAGGGAGTCAAAGACTCTCAAACCTATGCCGATTACATCAGCTACGACATGGAGCATGCGCCCTTCGATGTCAAAGGGCTCGCCGAATACATGCGCGGTCTTGTAAAGGGTGGTCCCACGAAGAGCGGGCATCGCACTCCCGCCGTGATTGTCAACGTACCCGTCAATGGCATCGACGAAGCCTCCGTCCGCGCCAACGCCTGGATGTTCAACCAGGTACTTGCTACCGGCGTTCACGGCGTTCTGCTGACCCATGCTGACGATCCCGGCGCAGTCCGGGCCTTTGTGGAGGCCATCCGCTTTCCCACTCAGACCGCAGGCATCGGTCAGAACGGACTTACAGAGGGACGCAGGGGCGTGCACGGCAACGCAACCGCAGCTGAGATTTGGGGGATCTCGCAGGACGAGTACATTAAAAAGGCTGATGCCTGGCCGCTCAATCCCGATGGCGAACTCCTTCTGGGCCTGAAACTGGAGGATAAGTACGCGCTCAGGAATGCCGATGCCAACCTGAAAATCCCGGGCATCGCCTTTGCGGAATGGGGTCCCGGAGACATGGCGCTGTCTCTGGGTGTTGGACGGGCAGGGCAGTCTGACCCTCGTATGAAGGATGCCCGCGCCACGATCCTCGCCGCCTGCAAAGCGAACCACAAATTCTTCCTCAACACAATGACCGCGGCGGACGTGGTGGACATGATCAAAGAAGGCGTCATGCTCGGTCCGGCGAGCCCCCAGGCTGCCGAAATCGGCCGGAAGTACACTCAAAGGCAATTGCCCCGGTAACGTTACGTGCCACTCAAGAACTGTGTTCAGGGCCTCAATTTGTGCCTGGTGTTTGTTCTCCTGCCGGTCTGCCCGGCGGGCGCACAGAACTCCCTCACCCCTTCTGAAAAGGCGGAAGGCTGGCAACTTCTGTTTGACGGCAAGTCACTCGCCGGCTGGGACGCCCGCACCACCTTCTCAAATACCGCAACCGGCGACTGGACCGTACAGAATGAGGCCATCGTGTGCCCCGGAACCACGCCGGGCTGGCTGGCAACCAGTGCCACGTTCAGTGATTTCCATTTAAAGCTTCAGTTCCGCGGCTCGGAAAAGGTAAACAGCGGCGTGTTTCTCCGGTCGCAGAAGGAGGGCCAGCCTCATGTAACTGGCTACGAACTTCAGATCTGGGACTATCAGCCGGCCGGATACAACACCGGCAGCCTGGTCGGAACTGTGAAAGCTCTGCCCACGACGATTCTTCCGGGCCAATAGAACAATTACGACATCACCGCTCGGGGCGATCAGTACGTGGTCGTTCTCAATGGAAAGACCCTGCTCGACGGACAATACCCTGGGCGCCAATCCGGTGTCATCGGATTTCAGTGCCAGATCGACAACAAGATCGAATTTCGCAACATCCGGATATTGACTGGCCGCCATTGATGCCCGGAAGCACAGGAGTTTCTCACGCCTGTGCTACCGGCCTGGCTTAGAATGGGCCGAGAGTTCCAATATATGTTGACGCGACGCGAAATTCTTGCCTGTGCCGGCGCAAGCCTGAGCGCATCGGCTTCCGCAGCCGGTCCCGCTAACCCCAACATTGTTCTTATCCTCTGTGACGATCTTGGCTACGGCGACCTTGGGTCATACGGCTCGAAGATTCCAACCCCGAACCTGGACCGTATGGCCGCGGAAGGGGTACGGTTTACGAACTTTTCTTCCGCCGACCCGGTCTGTTCGCCATCTCGGGCGGCGCTGCTGACAGGCCGATATCCTACCCGGGTTGGCGTGCCGAAAGTTCTGTTTCCGACTGATCAGGACGGTCTCAATCGTGACGAGACGACGCTCGCAAATGTGCTGAAGACGCGGAGCTACAAAACCATGTGCATCGGCAAGTGGCATCTGGGCCGGCCGGCCGAATACTTGCCCACCAGCCGCGGCTTCGATGAATACTTCGGGATTCCATACAGCAACGACATGTCCCCTCGGTGCCTGCTTCACAATACCGAGGTGATCGAAGACCCTGTAGCGCTCGAAACCCTGACGCCGCGCTATACCGAGCAGGCGGTGCGCTTCATCCATGAGAATAAGGCATCGCCGTTCTTCCTCTATATGCCGCATACATACCCCCACATACCTCTGGGGGCGTCCGATCGGTTTCGCGGAAAATCGAAAGCTGGCCTGTATGGCGATGTTATACAAGAACTCGACTGGAGTGTCGGGCAAGTGCTCCAGACTCTGAGGGAGAATAATCTGGATTGCAACACACTGGTGATGTTCACAAGCGATAACGGACCTTGGTATCAGGGTAGTCCCGGCCGTCTTCGCGGACGCAAGAACACTACTTATGAGGGTGGCGTTCGCGAACCGTTCATCGCCCGCTGGCCCGGGCGCATTCCTAAAGGCAACGTATGTGAGGGGCTGGCGTCCATGATGGACGTGTTCCCTACAGTGGCGCGGCTCTGCAGCGCCTCGCTTCCAACGAAGCCGCTCGACGGTATTGATATTTGGCCGCTGTTAAGCGGAGAGCGCGCCGTCATCGAACGTGACGTGCTTCTGTACTTCGATAACTGGGACATTCAGTGCGCCCGGCGGATGAACTGGAAACTGCATATCGCGCGCCACAATACTGGTGCCTATATGCCTGCGCCTCCAAACGGCCGGCATAACTTCGTTCTGCCCAGGCCCGAACTCTACGATTTGGCCCGTGATCCGGACGAGAGCTATGATGTGGCGGCGCAAAATCCTCGGATTGTGACTGAAATGATCCGCCAAATCGATGACCTCCTCAAAGGCTTTCCCGAACCGGTGCAGCAGGCGTGGGCCGAATCGCATGGTCGATCAGTCAATGCCAATACGCCCACAGGGGCCTACCCGCAAGCCGCGCCCGCCCGATGATTGCCGCATCGACTGACAGCCTCTGGACCGAGCGCGGGCGCTGCGCGAAACCGGACCAGTAACATCGGACGGGAATCCATTTATGTATGTTACGAACTCCCTGTGTTGACAGGATCTCTACGATTAGAAAAAATCTCGATCGGTTGTGGCTTACCGGCCACAAGCAGGTAACGAGAGACTTGATCTGGCGATCGGTAAGCTCATCAGGTTGCTTTGTGGTGGCCATCGATTTGTTGAATGCCTGAAACTTTCCCGGTATCGCGAGTGGCTGTCGCTCGCCGCATGGTCAGTTCCTTTCAGCCTATCTTCGGGTCGACGGTCTTCCTGGCACCGACAGGCTTCGTCATCGGTGTTGGTCAGTAATCGCAGTATGCGGGAAACGCAAACGCCGGTCCTGCGATCGTACATTCCGAAACGTAATCGAATACCGCATCTCACGGGTGGCCGGGACCATATGCTGCCACTTCGTCCTCGCCTCTCCTGTCAACAGGTAGATCGAACGCGGCGGCAACTCGATCGCGCTCGTCCTGCGTTCGGCCCCCTTGCCCGTCTGGAATCGCATTCGGCATGTTCCCGCCAATGAGATCCCGGCCACTATCCCGAATGCCGGCGCATCGCGATGCCAGCCGATCCCTGAGCCTGCCGGGTACTCCGTAAGCAGTGCTTCGGCCCATTCGGAAGCATCCACCCCTGCCAACTGCGCCGAGCGTTCCCGAATACTATCGAACGCCGCCGGGATTGGATCCGCTGGTTTCAGCTGATAGGACTCGAAGTAGTGCCAGCCAAACTGCCGGATGCGCCGTTTAGCGGTCACTCCGCGCATTTGCAGCGTCCGGAATTCAAGGCTGCCCAGATAGCCAGGCAGGTCGCTCTCTTCCGCCGGGGTCAGGAACTCCGGTACGAAAATAAAACCGGGCGGCAGGCTGTCCCCCTTACTTCTTCCCATCCTCGACAGACACGAGCCGCACGTCCTTCGGTAACGCCGGAGAAGCGACGGCCGGCAGCGAGCGTAAACCCGCGATGGCCAGCCCGAAGTCTGTGCGGACCCTCATGGATAACTCCCGTGCATTCCCGGTTCAACTGGGCGCAAGCCAACCCAGCCTCATAGCCCATCGTCCCGGAACCTTGGCATATAGGTTTCAGTCCTGGCTCCTGATGATACTCAGCCTGATCCTTAGACGCTGTTGGCGTTCGACGCATCCGTGCTGTCCGCAGCCGACAGTTACGATAGCGCGGGCTGCCACGCAGCTATTTACCGCCAACGGCAAACCACGCCCGTGGCCAGAAGCAGCCGCGTGGCGGGCCGGCAGATCATCGCGTCCTTTCGCAACTCCGCTTTCCTCCACGCCGGGGGAACTGCGCGGTACAAGGTCTCCGACAAACGTCACTTTCTATTTCGCTGAGGCCGGGATGGAAGGGCGGGTCACCCTCAATTACTTTCTGGGGGCCTCCTCACCGGGCACAGGCCGATGGCTTTCTCTTTCAGGCGCCCGTCTCCTGGGACTCAGCGTGTGCTGTATGGGACCTGTCACCCGGCTATGAGCATTCCGACGAGATTAGTCTCACGCGCGAACACCGGGCGCCGAACAACTGAGCCGGAGCAAGTGCATGCTGGCCAGCAAGGGAAGCTCTGGTGTGGTGAACTGCCACCAGGTTCACCGCACGCTCACAGCGAAACAAAAGCCGGCATTCTTTCGCGATCGGTGCCTCGCCTGCCACGCCAGCTTGTCAGTCCCTGCAAACTGCCCACTGGCTGATTCAGCCCCTGCGGCCATGGATTGCTTAGCGGATTCGCCGGAAATATGCCGGTGTTACTCTGTGACGCTACCACGGCGTGTTCGCTTGCCCGTCACTTTATAAGCCAGGGCGGTACGTGGCGCCCAGTTCATCGCATCCGTCTTCCACAACCCGGTCGCTGGCAGTGTCCTACACCAGCCCGCCTTTCAGATCGAGACCGGTCTGCTTTGAGGAGGGACGTCAGTTATGTTGGCGCTGGGTGCAGGCGTATGCAGCCGAGCTGAACAAAGCCTGCCGGCCGCATCTGAAGCCGACCGGCAAGAGCTATCGGATCGACGAGACCTATAGGAAGGTCAAGGGCCGGGACAGGCATCTGCATCGGGCCTTCGACTCCTCCGGGCAAACGATCACTTTTCTACTCACCGCCAAACGCGACACTACAGCAGCCAAAGGCTTTCTGGGGAGGACTATTGACGCAACGGGCAATGCGATGCGACGAGTGATGAACGTGGACAAGAACCCGGGCGTATCCGGCTGCGGTGGAAGCGCTGAAAGCCGCCGGCACCCTTCCTGGCCGGGTTGCATTACGCCAGTGCGAGTATCTCAATTACGTAATCGAACAGTACCACCGGACAGTAAGGAAACGAGTCTGGCTGGCCAAGCAAAACGCATGGCAGACGTTACAAGGAATCGAAACACTGCACCTGATCCGGAAGGACCGAGTGAGATGGCTGGCAAAAAGGATACGGTTGGTCAGGCCATCGTCATCGCAAGGCTCTTCGGCCTCGACGCCTGAGCGAGCGAACTAACATTGACCACTCCTGCTGGCCTGAAATGGCATCATCGAAAACTTTGCAACAACCCCCTCTCGCAGTACTAAGGGTCAGCGTTTGCGCATTCCTCTCGTGGCACGTCCGGTGCTGAAACAACCCGGGCGGAAGATAACCCGGCACGCAGGTGTTTTGCATCGGGAACTACGGTTTTCCCCATGGAAGATCGATTTCAACAAGAAGTCCTGGATTGGCGTTCTTCGCCCGGATTTCACCGTTATGCAGACGGACGGCCCGAAGCGCAATCGATAGACCGAGACCCAATCCACCGGTCGCACCGTTGCGCGAGTCATCTACACGGAAAAACGGCTGAAATATTTTTGGCAACAGTTCAGCCGGAACGCCCGGGCCGCGATCCCTAACGCTAATTTGCGCGTGCTCCGAGACGCGGCGGACAGTGACTTCGACCTTAGATTCAGCCGGTGAATAATAGATCGCGTTCCGGAGCACATTCTCAACGGCACGCCGCATCAGTTCGCGATCGCCAACAAGAGCAACCGGATCGGCGGCGGGCAGGATAAAGTGGCATGCACGATCGACGTTTTCAACACTGCAATCCTCCACGACCTGACGTACCAGTTCATCCAGGAAAAAGGTCGCCCGCGAGCGACTGGATGGATCGCCTTCATTGCGGGTGACTTCGAGCAGCGTTCCAACAAGCTCACTGAGGCGCGATATCTCTTTTTTGACGCGGGCTATTGCGACTTCATGATCCGGCGCCGTTCGCGCGAGTTCGGCGGCGAAGCTTAGCCGCGCGAGCGGAGACCGGAGCTCATGGGAAACGTCCTGCAGCAAACGCCTCTCCGCGATGAGCAGCGTCTCGATTCTATCTGCCATGCGATCGAAAGACCGCGCCAGATTTCCTATCTCATCGCGCCTCGCCAATCGAAGCCGAATCGAAAGATCGCCCTGGCCAAAGCGATCCACGACGTTCGCGAGCGTTCTTAGCGGAGCGCCGATGTTCATTGCGAGTGGCCAACAGAGGATCGCTACGGCAAACAGAATAAGCCCGTAGTACGGAATGTAACGCCACGGATCAACGTGGGGCGGCGGTACCGACCTCCCGATGAGGCAATACTTTCCGTCGCGGGAAATTGTCCCGATGAGCATACCTCCCGCGGAAAATACCGGCTCATTCCAACGATGGGCCACCGATGTCAGCAACGGCGATCTATCCTCGCCGGTCGCAAGATCTTTCCCATTGGCATCGACCAGATAATGCCGCTTACCGAGGGCATTGTTGAGTCTTGATAGAAACACAGCCACAGCACGGGAACCCCCGGTTTCGTATACGCTGCGTGCCTCCGCCAGCTCAAATGACTGGAGACGTGGGAACATTCTTCCCGCGGCCCTTTCGGAATTGCGCGTAATCCAGGCGGTGACCATTACAAAAGCCAACAGGGACAAAACTAGCGTGCCGAATGACCAGACTACAATCTTGGTGAAGATCGATTTCATCAGGCTGGCCTGATGCGCGGCGCAAAGAGATAGCCGGATCCCCGGACTGTCTGGATCACAGCTCCGCTACCATGCTCCAGTTTCCGCCGCAAATGACTGATATGGACATCAATCGCTCGCTCATACGGAGTGGACTCTCTCTGGTAGAGCACGGCAGCCAGCCCGTCACGTGAGACCACTCGTCCCGCCGACCGCATGAGACACTCCAGGATATCGAACTCGATGGCGGTGATGTTTACCGGTTCTCCGCGCAGCCATACCTGGTGCGAACGCGGATCCAGTCGCACATCGCCGGACTGAATGGGAGCATTTTGGGAGGCATCTGGTTTTCCCGCGCGGCGAAGGACCGCACGGATTCGCGCCAGCAGTTCCTCCGGCTCAAATGGCTTTGGAAGATAATCGTCGGCACCGGAGTTCAGCCCTTTGACACGCTCCAGTCCCGATGTTCGCGCCGTCAGCATGATGACCGGCACGGTGCTGCGTTTACGGACTTGCTGAAGCACCTGGAAGCCGTCGAGGACCGGTAACATTACGTCCAGGACAAGCAGGTCGAAACCACCGCGTGCGACCCATGCGAGGGCGTCTCTTCCATCGTGGACTGCCGCCGTGCGGTATCCGTGCTGCCCGAAGAAGTCGCCCATCAGCATGCACAAATCCAGGTCGTCGTCCACAAGCAGAAGCGTTCGTTCCTCAACCATTAATTCCCTTGGAAGCAGCTGAGATTTTTGACAAGCCCGACGCGCGACAAGCGGTCCCGGTCAGGGTTTCCGGCTCCGCCCTCGGGCAGCGGATTGCGCCCCGAGAGTGCGAGCTGAAGAAGGCCAGACCAATCGAGGTTGGCGAAGAAGCATCGGGTGATCGCTTGCTCGTGACCGTCGAACCCGGTGCGACCGATCTTCGCCATATCGCCGTCACGTCGGTGATCGAAATAGCTGAGCACGACGAAGCCGACCGACTCGACTCGACCAGGCGTGGGATTTCCGGCATTGCCCCGGGCTGGACAAGGGGAGTTGGAAAAGGCGACACAATCGCGTTGAGCATCAAAGCTCAGGACGGCGAGTACAGGATGTTGGTTGCAGCAACGCCGAAGACGTGGACCGCTGAAACTCACCCCGTCTAAATTTGCTGACTTTCGCTGCGTCGGCCAATCGACAGGCCTGATGTCTCGTAGCCGCGCAGTTTTTACGAAACTTAACGGGCGGCCTCAACTCACTACCGTCCACTCTTTTGGAAGGGAACTCAGTATGACGAACAACCGATACAAACCTATTTCCAGAAGAACGATACTCCGGATTTCCGGTGTGGCGTGGGGTCTGCCGGCAACCGGAGGGTGGGCGTTTGCAAAGTCCGACTTCTGGAATCAAAAAGATTCCTCCGAATGGTCCGACACGGAGCGTAATCACATCCTGACAAACTCGCCATGGGCTCGGAAAGCGACCGTTGCGCTCAGCGGTAGCGGACTGAGCGATGGTGACCCGATGGGCGGCGGCGGCGGGGCGATGGGCGGCAGGGGTGGCGGCGGATCTATGGGAGGAGGATTGGGTGGAGGCTGGGGTGGTGGTGGC
Source organism: Bryobacterales bacterium (assembly GCA_030838885.1). Lineage (GTDB taxonomy): Bacteria > Acidobacteriota > Terriglobia > Bryobacterales > Bryobacteraceae > BOG-234. The sequence goes on from JAUZEU010000141.1 coordinate 13,336, forward strand.
GGTGACATGGGCGGTGGCCGTGGCGGATCCCCCATGGGTGGAGTCGGGCGTGGGATGCCCAAATTTGATGTGACGGTTCGATGGGAGAGCGCGGCGCCCATCCGTGACGCTGTTAAGGAGACCGTGCCTGCCGAACCCGATGCTTACACGATCGGCGTTATCGGGATGCCATCCATGAATATGGGACAGAGGAGGTGTACCGAGGGGTATGGCTACTCAGCCAGATGGAGAAGAGTCAAACACTCAACGGCAAGGACCCGGCGATAAAGACATACTTGCGTGGCTTCAACAGACGGCGCAGATTGAAGTCAAGGGTCAGTCACCACTGCATCCGAGAAAGGTCGATCGCGCAGAGAGCCCTGGCGGTCAGCGCATGGTGTTCCATTTCGACAGAGCTGAATTACCTATGACCGCGGCTTCGAAGGATGTGACTTTCAGCATGACTATCGGCGCCACGGTACTTAAAGCAAAATTCGCCCCGAAAGATATGATCTACAAGGACCGCCTTTCTTTGTAATTCGTCTTTGTGCGAGGGTTCTGTCAGAGCCGGGAGCTTGATCGTAACCGCTTTGATGGAACCCGACTCACCGTGGGGCCCGCTGCGGTTTCTTCGAGATTTGCGCAGGAGACGGTTGCACCCAAGATGCATAAGGTAGCATTCTCGAATGCCTCAGGGTGTTCGGCTGAGTTTGCGGATGAAGCCGACAAGTTCCACGTCCCCGTACAAACCGAGGACTTCGTTGCTCCAGGCACTAAACTCTGGCTGTGCGGCGAACCAGTCGCGCCAGAAGCGCACGCTGCGATCCCCGCCGAAGACAGCGAAGCGACCAGCTTTCGCGAGAGTGCCTGCAGTGAGCTGGCGGGCAAATGCCGCCGCCTCCGGCGACGACTCAAAGGGAAATGGATAGACATGGCCCGTTATCGGATACACCGCCAGATGTGAGTACAAGAATCCGGAGACGGGATAGTTGGGGCTCCAGACAGGCACGCGAGCTTCGATAAACGGACTCGGACAGATTACAGGTACATCCGCGTTGCCTGACCAGTCGCGCAGCCGTTGAGAGGCGGTTCTCCAATCGGAGTTCTGGTGTGGGGGCCAAATTCTGGTCCAGTGGCCGCCGAATAGCAATACTGTACAGCCAAGACATGCGGCGATGGGCTTCCACAATCTGGCGGGGATAAAGAGTCGCGCCATAGCGCAGGCAATCAGTGCCGCGCCCGGAAGCGCGAGATACATGTACCGGGGGACGAACAGGCTTGTGCGGCTCATGGTCGAGACGAGATAGAGTGCAAGTG